>JAXMIV010000168.1:0-18208 GCA_034377045.1 Prosthecobacter sp.
AAACCTGGGCGCTACCTCGTCTGGCACGTCACCGACACTGGCCCAGGTATCCCAGCGGAAGTTCGGGATCGCATTTTTGAACCTTTCTTTACCACCAAAGGGTCATCGGGTGGGACGGGACTTGGTCTTGCCACAGTCAGCGGTATTGTTCGAAGTCACGGAGGCTTTATTCAAGTTTACTCAGGTTCAGGTGGTGGCACCACGTTTTCGGTTTACCTGCCGTCTGCTGAGTGGCTGCCCTCCACCATGCATTTTGATGGTGAACCCGACATCGCTTTTAGCGGCCGCGGCGAGATGATTCTTTTTCTGGACGACGAAATCGATATCCGATCACTGATGCGAGACGCTCTCAGCAGCCTGAACTACCGTGTCATCACCTGCGCTAATGGCATGGATGCGTTGAAGTGTGCCTCTGAAAAACGTGAGTCTTTGGCTGCGTTCATAACCGATCTGCACATGGCCTGCTTACCTCATCGGTCAGAAGTGCTATCGCAGGTTTTGAACTGAGTCTAATAAAAACCAGAATGATGGGGGCAAAGGAGGCCCAGCGGAAATTAGGCAGGTGCCCCACCAACGCCCTCACTTTGCCATTTGGCGTCGGTTACGACCGCAAGAAACAGACCTGGCACTACACGCCTGAAATTGGGCTCGTGAAAGAGATGTTTGAACTTTATGACCAACAGGGGATCAGAAGCTACGCGGAAATTGCACGGCGGACGGGTGTGAAAGATTCGGCAATCAAAATAATTTTGAGAAACGAAATTTACACGGGCTGGAGAGTTTTTAACGAAAAGCGCGGCCCGAAAAGGGTGAGCGCTTCCGGTCGCATTTATCGATCGAAGGTTGCGCGTTGTGAAGGCGAGATTATCAGAAATAAAGTGTTGGATGGCATTGTGACAGTTGAGTGCTTTGAACGCGTTCAGCGTGAGCTCGCAATTGTCACGTTCAACCATCTGGAGCGCCTGCGTGAAAATGATGTCGTGAACATTGGAGCGGGCATCCTGTTTTGTGGGCAATGCGGGCGCCCCCTTCTCTGTGTGGCTGGACGTGGCGAAAAGAGCGGATATTATCACTGCAAGGCCAATCATCACCGCTACAAACCTCAACTCGGAGGCTGTAAACAGCGTAACCTGAAGAGTGGAGAGGTCGATGCGGCAGTCGTCGAGCTAACCTCGACGATTCTCTCCAATCCTGCTCGGCTTACTCAGATCCTTGAGGCGAGTGCCAAGAAGTCCAAGGAGGTGATTACCCCTTTCTCAAAAGTTGCTGAGTCATCAGCCCAGTTGAGCGAGCTTGCCAAGCGGGATCGCAGAATTCTTGACGCGTATGAATTGGGCGCCATTTCCGTGGACGAACTTCGCTCCAAACGGGAGGCGATTCGCCGCGAAAAGGCCTCGCTGGTGAAGGTTTCCGCTGACAAGCCATCGACGGATCGATCCGAATTTCTCAAGATGGCACGTGTCGTCGTCAAGGCGGCACACCGATTCTCGGCACTCGCTGACAGGCGCACACAAAAGGCTATCGTGCATGAACTGCTGGCTGAGGCGCACGTCCGCGATAGTTGCGTCGTGAGTTTCCGCCTCAGACCTTCGCTCTTAATTGGCGCTAAAAGTGAAGAGATCAGCAATTCGATTGTTCTCCTGCCGGAGCCAATCGTGATCGGCAAACCTCCGGATATTCTGCCTGCAGGTCATCGTCGCTGCATAAAATGTTCAGAGGTGAAACCAGTTGCCCAGTTTTACAGAAATTTGAACCGTTGTAATCCATGTCGCCACTCTGATCAGCGCCAGCGCGATCTTCGTCAGAAGTCTCGGGTGGCCCCGTAAGTCGCAGAAATACAAGTTCTTGCCGGTTGGCTGAGGTTCCCACGATCTACCATTCCTCTTTTGGCACGTTTATCGTGCTGGCGTCAGCGTCGCCCCACACCGTACGTGAAGGGCTTGGCGGGCGTTTGGCCTAACAATTGTTGATTAAACCATTCAGCCATGCGGGCGGTGTCTTCGGTCATTTCCTGCCAGCCGCCGTGACCGGCGCCTTGCCGGATGAAGACTTCGCATTTGGCGCCGACTTCCTGGCAGCGTTGGTAGAAACGATGCGCTTGCGTGATGGACACCTGCGGATTGCATCTCCGTGGACAATGTAGATGGGCGGCTGGCGGGTGCTGACATGGTAGATGGGTGACAACTCGCGACCGAGCTTTTGGCGTCCCTCGGGCGTGGCGGCCTTGGGGCCGAAGGCGGCAGCATACGCGGCGAGACGGCCGACACCGACAGCATCGTCACCGTCTTCGAACCAGTTCAAATAATCCGTGGGCGGGTAAAAGCACGCCACCGCCTGAACGGCGCTGCTTTCGCGATCGATGGAATCTTTGGCATTTGGGTCGCCGGGACCGCCACGGGTGGCGAGCATCAAGCTTAGATGGCCGCCGGCGCTACCGCCGGTGACCCCGAGCTTTTGGGGATCGACACCATATTCGGCGGCGTGCCTGCGGATGAAGCGCACGGCGCGGTTGAGGTCGGCGACGATTTCCTCGACCTGAAAGCGCGGCTGCGAACCATGCACGACGACAAAGGTGGTGTAGCCCGACTTCGGCCAACCGCCGTCGGAGATGCCGTTGTGATTGGATTTCCAGCCGCCGCTGATGATCTTAATGATGCTGGCGCCATTGGGTTTCGCCGGTTTAAACACATCCATAGTTAGGGCGACACCATCGTGTTTGGTGTAAATAATGTCGCGGATATGCCCTGGGTCATCCGGCGTTTGGGCGTGGACGCTGAAGGCGCGACAGGCGGTGGCAAGAGCGAGGCTACAAAGAAGAGGATTCATGGAAAGCTACAGAACGCGCCGAAACCGATGTGTCCTACGGGGACACCCAAGTCTGCAAGTTCATTCGTGGGCCGCCTTTTAGACGCCAACCCTCCGGAAGCACCTTCGCCGCGTCAAAGTCGGGAGATGCACTGACTTGCAAAATCGTCCAGGGTCGCCACTCTACCCATCCCATGTCCGCCCCCGATACGCGTGAAGTCATTTTGGAAGCCCGCGAGCTCACCCGCGAGTTCGATGGAGTGACGGCTTTGGTCAAGTTCTCGTTAAAGCTGCACCGGGGGGAGATTCTGGGGCTGCTGGGGGCGAATGGGGCGGGGAAGACGACAGCGATGAATTGCCTGCTGGGGCTGACGCTGCCGACCAGCGGGGAGCTGTTTGCGTTTGGCAAAGCGTTGCACGCACACCGAATCGAGATCCTGAAGCGCACGAATTTTTCGTCGGCTTATGTATCCCTGCCCGGGAACCTGAAGGTGTGGCAGAATCTGCTGATTTTTGCGAAGATCTATCGGGTGCCGCATGCGAAACAAAAGATCGCGGAGCTGTTGGAATTGCTGGAGGTGGCGCACCTGCGGGATCGAGTGACCGGGCAGCTTTCGGCGGGGGAATCGACGCGGGTGAATCTGTGCAAGGCATTCCTAAATGATCCGGAGCTGCTGATGCTGGATGAGCCGACGGCGAGCCTGGACCCGGACATCTCCGACAAGGTGCGCAAGGTGGTACGCAAGGTGCAGACGGACCGCAACATTGGCATTCTGTACACGAGCCACAACATGCGCGACATCGAGGAGGTGTGCGACCGGGTGATCTTCCTGCACAAGGGGAAGATCGTGGCGGAAGGGACGCCAGACCAGATCATCAAAAAGTTTGAGGAAAATTCGTTGGAGAATGTGTTTATCAAGATCGCCCGTGGCGGGGATCTTGAGACCTAACAAGATTGAAATTTTGAGCTTATGAACCTGCACGTGATTTGGGCGCTGGTGTTGCGGTACATCTTTTTGTACACACGCAATCCGATCCGGCTGGTGGAGATGGTGTTTTGGCCGGTGGTGGATCTCTTGGTCTGGGGGAATCTGACGCTGTTCATCCAGTCGAACAGCGATGCGGGATTCGCGCAGTACATTCTGTTTCTGCTGGGTGCGATGATCCTGTGGGACATCATGTTCCGGGCGCAGCAGGGCGTGGCGATTTCGTTTCTGGAGGATGTGTGGACGCGGAATCTGCTGAACGTGTTTGTGGCGCCGGTCCGCACCACGGAGTACCTGGGCGCGACCTTTGCGGTGGGGATTCTGCGCATCATGGTCACGGGGGTGGTGCTGGGGACGATCGCGTGGTTCGGCTACTCGTTTAACATCTTCGTGATGCATTGGTGGCTGATCCCCTTTTTCCTGAACCTGATGGTCTTCGGCTGGGCGCTGGGCATGATCTCGACGGCGCTGATCCTGCGCTGGGGCCAGGCGGCGGAGTCGCTGGCCTGGGCGGTGCCGTTCTTCATTCAGCCGGTGGTGGCGGTGTTTTATCCGGTGGACAAGATGCCCGTGTGGTCGCAGCCGCTCGCCTGGGCGTTTCCGGCCACGCACATCTTTGAGGGCATGCGCGAGGTGATGAAGACGGGCACGATGAGCTGGCACCATCTGGTGAACGCGATGGTGCTGAATGTGATCTACCTGGCTTTGGCGGGCTGGTTGTTTATGTGGATCTTGAACCTGACACGCAAGCGCGGGCTGTTGACGAAATTCGCAACGCAGTAGGGTTCCTCATCCATAGCCGATGCCGGTCCTTGCGCCGCCGCCCGGCCGGATGCAGGCTGCTCCGTGCATTTCCGGGCCCCGAGATTTCTTTTCCTGTTGCTGACCGCCTCAGCGCTCGCCGCATGCACGCCGAGTAAACCGCGCGCAGACCTCGTCTTCATCCAGAGCGCGGAACCGGAAACGATCGATCCGGCGCTGGTGAGCGATCAGGTGAGCATGCGGATTTCAGAATCGCTCTTTGAAGGGCTGTGCCGGGTCAATGTGGCAGGAAAGCCGGAGCCGGGGATGGCGGAGCGCTGGGACGTGTCCGAAGATCGCAAGACGTACACCTTTCATCTGCGCCAGGGCACGACCTGGACGAATGGGGATCCGGTGACGGCGCAGGACTTTGTGCGGTCCTGGCAGCGGGCGCTTGACCCGGCCACAAGCGGCGACTACGCGACGCTGCTGCACCTCATCCGCGGGGCGAAGGTTTACATGGAAGGCACGGATAAGGACTTCAGCCAGGTAGGGGTACGCGCGATTGATGCCAAGACGCTCGAGGTGCAGTTGGTGAATCCGACGCCGTATTTCATCGACCTGAGTGCCTTCCAAGCATTCGCGCCGGTGCATGTGGCGTCGATTGAGAAAAACGGCACAGCGTGGATGAAGCCGGGCAACGTCGTGGCGAATGGGCCTTATGAACTGGATGAGTGGCGGCTGGACGACCACATTCGCCTGCGCAAGAACCCGCGTTACTGGGATGCCGCCAACGTCCACATGGCCACGGTGGAGGTCAAACCGATCCAGGACGCGAACACCGCCCTGAGCTACTACTACACCGGCCAGGCGGATCTGATGATGGACAAAGGCATGGTGCCGCCGACGCTGACGCAGAAGCTGAAGCAGGAGCCCTGGTTTCATACGGGGCCGTTTCTCGGCACGTGGTTCATTCGCATCAACGTAACCCGGCCGCCTTTCACCGATCCGCGGGTGCGTCAGGCCTTTGCGCTGGCGGTGGATAAGCGCCGCATCGTCGACAAGATCACCCAACTCGGCGAGCCGACGGCCCAGGGCATCACGCCGCCCGGCGCCGGGCAAAATTACCAACCCCCGCCAGGGCTGGATCACAATGTGAAACGCGCCCGCGAACTGATGGCGGAAGCCGGTTTCCCCGGCGGCAAGGGGTTCCCACGGGTGGAGTACCTGTACATTCCCCTGCCGATCGAACGCAACATCGCCGTGGAGTTGCAGGCGATGTGGCAGGAGACGCTGGGGGTGACGGTGAACCTGACCAAACAGGAGCAGAAGGTCTGGCTCGACTCCATGCGCAAGCTTAGCTACCACCTCTGCCGCTCCAGTTGGGTGGGTGATTACAACGATCCAAGCACGTTTTTGGACCTCTTCACCAGTGGCAACGGCAACAATCGCACCGGCTGGGCCGACCCGGCCTACGATCAGTTCATTGGGGCGGCGGCGCGGGAGGGCGATGTAAGCCAGCGCAATCAGATCTTCATCCAGGCGGAGAAACGGCTCATCAGCGACGAAGCGGCCATCATTCCGGTTTATTACTACGTGGGGGTACAGTTTTACGATCCAGACCGGTTAACGGGGGTGCAGGCGAACCTGATCGACGATCATCCCTTTCGGTGCATGCGGTGGAAGCGGGGAGTGGGTTCCCCGTAGAAAGTGCGGATGGCGTCACCTTGTCCTTTGCCATTGCCTCCCGCCCCGCCTATTTTGGTGGCATGCCCGCACCTGCCATCGAGCCGCGCATTGAGTCGGCCACCATCGAAGACATGCCCCAGCTCGTTGAGCTGCTGGCGGCACTGTTCAGCGAGGAAGCGGATTTCAAGCCGGACAAATCGAAGCAGGAACACGGCCTGCGCCTGATCCTGGAGCAGCCGAACCGGGGCCGCATTTTTGTCCTGCGCACGGATCATCAGGTCATCGGCATGGTGAACCTGCTATTCACCATCAGCACGGCTGAGGGCGGCCTGGTGGTGCTGATGGAAGACGTGATCGTGCACCCGCAGCATCGCCGCCAGGGTTACGGAGGCAGGCTGCTCGACTACGCCATCAATTTTGCCAAGTCGAAGCACTTCAAACGCATCACCCTGCTGACGGATAAAATCAGCGCGGAGTCGCAGGCCTTCTTTGCCACCCACGGTTTCAGCTTCTCCAGCATGATTCCGATGCGGCTGGTTTTTGAGCAGGAAACGTAGTTTTTTGTGCCATGAATGCGCTGCTCGCCTTTCCAGTGTGGCTGCGGCGGCCGGACTTCGGCCACCACGTGGAGGACACCGCGGCGATGGATTGGTTCGTCCTGGCGACGCTGGGCTTTCTTTTCTTTCTGCTGGGCTGTTTTGCCACCTGGGCATGGTTGCTCTGGCGGCGCAGTCACAGGCCAACGCCGCAAGTGAAGCTGCTGATGGAATTGGAAGAGGAGGAACGCCAAACCGAAACGAAGCGCCCCCCCGCGGAACCCGCCGAGCCCTGGGAACGCCCCGCGGATTGGTGGAAGAAGTAACGCGCACGCACGCCCTCGATCCCCATGTTTTTCGGTTGGCGCGCACGCTTGCATTACTGGTCGCGGCAAACCGATGCCCTCAAAAAGGCGGCACTCGGGATTGTGGCGACCGGGTTTGGCAGCGCCTGGCTGTTCCTGATGACAGTCCCGGAGACGCGACCGGCTCCGGTGCCTGATCCGGTGGAGCAAGGCCTCCGCAATGCCTGGCAGCGCCTGCATCGAGCCACTTCCGCGGACCCCCGCGAGCTGGGCCAGTGGTTGCGCGATCTGCTGCCGCATGCCGACCATCTGTGTGATGCTGCCGGTGTCGATTACCCGACCTGGGAGACCTTTCAGAAAGCGGGTCGTGTGGCCGCGTATGATGTGCGCGGTCTGGTACAACAGCACGCGGGTGGCGCAGAGGCGGCGCGGATGTTTGAAGACTTTGTCCAGGTGTATCTCGCCAAGAACGATTCTTCTGCGCGCGATGCGATCAAGCGCCTTCAGGAACGCGCGTGGCAACCCACCCCGCCGCCGATGGCCAATGAGTTGCATGCGGCCGTGCTGATACGAGCCCAGGATCAAGGCGGCGCCCTCGCGGCCTTCGTGCGGGAAGCCCGACTGTTTGATGATGCCCTCGTCGCCCGTGAAGACGCGCTGCGTCTGGCCCTGGAGATGAAGGACACCGAGACCCTGCGCGAGCTGGTCTCCATGCCGGGAGGACTGGCGGCGATGGCACCGAGGCTGCAGTACCAAGCAGGCGAGCAGTTGCAGGATCCGTGGTTGATGGGAACGGGCTTGTTGCGGCATCGACTGACGAGCCTGCACTTCAAGGTGGCGCTGTTGGCTGGCTTTGCCGCCGCGCTGTGGTACGCCATCCTGGTTTTGCAAAGCGCGCCGAGGCGCTGGCGCTGGCTGCTGCCCGTGGCGCCTTTGCTTGCGGGCATGGGCAGCGTCTGGCCGGCGCTGTGGATGGGCGCCTGGCAGGAAACGACCCTGCAAATGCAGGAGGATGCGCCATTTCCACACGACCTCTGGTACTTCGTGATGGGTGTGGGGCTGCGCGAGGAACTGGCCAAGCTGGCCGTATTCGCGCTCTTTCTGCCGTGGTTGCTGTGGCGGCGCGCGCCAGGTTTGGCGCTGATGACGGGCGCCTTTGTCGGCCTGGGTTTCGCGCTCGATGAAAACATCGGTTATTATGAGCGCTTTGGCGGCGGCGTGGCGCTGGTACGCTTTCTCTCCGCCAACTTCCTGCATGCCGCCCTCAGCGGCATGGCGGCCCATGCCCTTTATGACCTGCTGCGCAGCCGCTTTGCCCGCGCGGACAAGTTCATCGCCACTTTTCTAACGGTAGTGGCCGTGCATGGGCTCTATGACTACGCAGCCGGAAAGGAAGCCCCAGGCATGAATTACCTGCTAATGATCGTCCTGGCCTTCACCGCGTGGCAGTTTCTCGATCTGCTGGAGCATGAGGCGCCAGGCGCGCGGCAACTCGTGTCGCCGGCGGCAGTCTTCCTCATCGGCGTCGCAATCTTGATTGCCATGGTCTTTTGGCTTAGCGCGATGGAGACGGGTTCCCTCCACGGCCTCTACGCCGCCGCCGCGGACTGCGTGACGATCCTTCCCCTGGGTTTCATCTACTGGCGCCGGCTGGATCATGCGTGATTGGTTTTGCCGTGGTTACTGCATTGACGCCCATCCCCTGGACGACCTATTGAATCCCGATGAAGAAACGCCCGCCAAACCGATCCCAACACCCGCAAGGTGCGCCGGATGCTGGCAGCGCGTCACTGACGATCCGGCTGGTGTTTATCGGTGTGATCGTGGTCTTCATCGGGCTTATCGTTTGGGGCCTATGGCCACGTGACAAGTACACAAAGGTGCCTGCGATCGCGGCTCCGCCAAAGAAAGTTGAGGCCTTTGTCATGCAGGCTGAAAAGGCGGTCTTTGCCCAGTATGCGGGCTCGGAAAGCTGCCGGCAATGCCACGCCACGGAACACGCGAAGTGGACGCCTTCGCATCACTCGCTGGCGGAACGCGCTCCGCAAGATGCGCTGGATCTGGCGGCCTTTGACCCGCCGCGAACTTTCGCCCATGGCAGCCAGACGACGGAGGTGCGCAAGAAGGAAACGAAGTATGAATTTGTCACCCTGGGTTTCAACAACCAGCGCGCCAGCTACCCGGTGGAACGTGTCATTGGTCACGATCCGCTGCGGCAATACTTGGTCGATGGCGGCAACGGCCGCTTGCACGCGCTGGAAGCATGCTTCGATCCGCACAAGAACGAGTGGTTTGATGTTTACGGCAATGAAGACCGCAAGCCCGGCGAGTGGGGTCACTGGACCGGACGCGGCATGGTCTGGAATCAGATGTGCGCAAGCTGCCACAATACCCGTGTGCGCAAAAATTATGAGGCTGCCACCGACAGCTATCACACCACGATGGCGCAAATGACGGTGAGCTGTGAATCCTGTCACGGCCCGATGAAGGCCCACGACGACTGGCAGCGGCAATACCCCGGCCAGCCCGGCAACGATCCCCACGTCACGAAACTCAATCGCGACCAGCACATGGAAAACTGTGCCGGATGCCATGCGCGGCGCGGGGAGATCACGGGGGATGCGGTTCCGGGAGAATCTTTTTGGGACCATTATTTGTTAAGCATCGTCGACCACAGCGACACCTTTTATCCGGACGGTCAGATCCGCGATGAAAACTACGAGTTTACCTCCTTCATGAGCAGCCGCATGCAACATGCCGGCGTCCGTTGCATGGACTGCCACGACAGCCATAGCATGAAGACCATCCTGCCCGGCAATCAGCTCTGCATGCGCTGTCACACGCCGGGGGGCTTTCCCAATGCGCCGGTCATTCTGCCGGAGGCGCACAGTTTTCACAAGGCGGAGAGCACGGGCAATCAGTGCATCAACTGCCACATGCCGCAGACGACTTACATGCAGCGCCACGACCGCCACGATCACGGCTTCACCATTCCTGATCCGCTCCTAACCAAACAGTTCGCCATTCCCAACGCCTGCAACAAATGCCACCAGGACAAAACCGTGGAATGGACACTGGATGCCACGCAAAAATGGTGGGGCCCGAAAATGGAACGCAAAACGCGCCAGCGTGCCACGCTGATGGCGCAAGCGCGCCAGGGGAACATGGCGGCGCGTGACGGGCTGGTGGCGCTGCTGGGCAGCGATGAAATCCCCTACTGGAAAGCCAGCACCTCGCTTTTGCTGGACCAATGGCTCGATCAGCCTGCCGTGCAACAGGCGGTGACGGCGCAGCTCAAGCATGAGCACCCCCTCGTGCGGCAGTCGGCGGCGCGCAGCCTGGAGCCCCTGCTGCAAAATCCGGCGGCGCGCCCCTCCCTGACCCCACTGCTGAATGATCCCTTCCGCAATGTCCACGTCACCGCCGCCTGGGCATTGCGCGATTCACTCGACCTCGAATCCATCGCCGGCAAGGATCTTCTGCACATGCTCAACTTGAATGCCGATCAGCCTAGTGGGCAAATGCAGTTGGGCCAGTTTTACTTCGCCCGCCGCGATTTGCCCACAGCCATCAAGCACATGGAGACCGCAATTGCCTGGGACCCCAATTCCCCGCCCTTCCATCATGATCTGGCGATGCTGTACAATGCCGCAGGCGACTCGATCCGCGCCATGCAGAAACTCCGGGATACGATCAAAATCGCACCTAACGAGGCGCAGTACCATTATGAACTCGGTCTCGCCGCCAGCGAAACCGGAGACATGAATCAAACCATCGCCTCCCTGCGCGAAACCGTCCGCCTCGATCCCCGATTCGCCCGAGCGTGGTACAATCTTGGTCTCGCTCTCAACGGTCAGAGCCACACCGCCGAAGCCCTCGACGCCCTTCTCAAAGGCGAGGCCGCCGACCCCACCGATGCCGGCATTCCCTACGCCCGCGCGACAATCCTGGCACAAATGGGCCGAAAGACGGAAGCTCTCGCCGCCACGCAAAAGGCACTATCAGTTAGACCTGACTTCACCGAAGCGCGGCAGTTGCTAATGATGCTGAGCCGACCATAACTCGACATTCCAATGTCAAGTTGGTGCTCTCACCCCCCAACGACCTTATTGAGCCATTCTCGCAACCTCTTCCGCTCCGGCAAATCGCGCAACGTCCACGCATCGGAATGATTGCGAAAGGGAATGGGCACGAAGGTGAAATCACCCCGCACGCCGGTTTCGCGAAGATAATCCTCAGTGGCAGTGGTGGAGCCTTCATGACTGATGAATTGCGATCTGCCATCCAGGCGCTTCAAGCGCACCAATGCCGAGGCGCGATCCGCGCCTTGATACGGCCACTTCTCGAGCACGCCATCGTAGTGGCTGTGGCAAACGAAGCCGCGCCAGAGCCTGGAGATTTCGTCGTCATGCAACCCGATGAAGTTGCAACCGATGCTGCCGCGTGAGAATCCGCACAGGATGACCTTTTGCGGATCACCGCCAAAACGAGTGCAAATGTCCTTCACCGTCACCAGGCAGTAGCGTTTCGTTTCCTCCACATCTCCCCACCAGAGAACAGCATTGGCCTTGCGGCCTTCCTTCACCTCGACGTAAGGCAGGCAGAGCCAAATAAAACCCTTGCCGGCGCTCATGCCGAAACCGAGGCGGCTGCCCTCGACGACACCTTCGGAGACATCGCCATACTTGTTCTTGTAGTTGCCATTGCCCGCATACTCCACGATGACGGGCAGCTTTGAACCTGCCTTCCAATCCGTCGGCAGATAGAGCACGTGATGCACTTGGGTCTTCTCCCAACCCGATGTCGTTTGCCGCACGCGTTTGCCAGCGGCCGCCTCACCTTCGGACAAGGCCGGGATGGCAAGATCCGGCGACACACCGTTCAGATCGGGCAAAAGAGTCGGCTGAGCCTGAAGTCCTGTCATCATAAACAGCAAAATGCAGATTGTTGTCGTTTTCATCCTTTTCGTTGGGCCCATTTCCTGCCGGCGGCCAGAGCGGTCAAAGTTTCATGGAGCCGGCGTTTGATGGTTTCAGGTTGTTTCGCCGTGCCCACCCACACTTTGTACTCCCGTTGATAGGTGGGTTTGAGCGCATTGAAGAACGCGGCCGCCGCCTTGTTCTTGCGCAATCCCTCGGCCAGTGCCTCCGGCATCGGCCACTCCTCACGCTTGACCGGAGGCGGCGGAGGCAGGTCCGCGCGCTCGTCCAGCGCCACGGCCGCATGCAGCAACTGCCGGAATGCCTTGGCATCAAAGCCCTGAAGGGAGGTCAAACGAATGCTCTGGATGCTGGTGTTGGATTCCCTCAGGTCGAAGAGGGCACAGCTTTCCGCCAGTTCCGTGCCTCTGAAGAAGGTGATGCCGAGGTGGTTCTTGCAGGCGCTGAGCGCACACACCTGTTTGCGCCCGCTGTAGCAAAGGGTGTTCCATTTGATCGACTCCACGAGGTCAGGTTGCCAGCGCAGAATCCATTCGCGCACCTGCTCCGCCAAAAGCCTGGAGAAAGCCGGCGCCTGCGCGATCCACTCATCCGGGTCTCGAGTCCTGGCGCGGCTGACGTCCATGCCGTTAGTCCTTGGAGGCGATATTGCCCGACTTGCGAATGGCCCGCATGAGGCGCCAGCCGAGGTAAAGACTGAGGAGATAGCCGAGAGCGCCAAAGACCGACACACCCCATACCACCGGCTTCGCCTCGCGGCTCCACAGTTCCGAGGATCCCAGGAAAATCGAGGCGGTGAGAATGCCGAGGACGAGGCGATTAATGATCGGATCGAGATGACGATGATCCAGATGAACCGTCAAGGTGCCATCGCGGAAACGGGCCAGGAGATCGGCGAGATTGCGGGGAAAAGTGCCGATGAGGTGCTCCCAATCGCGATAGGAGCGGCGGGCACGGCGCATCAGACGCGACGGCGAAAGGCGCCGCAGCATCATGCGCTGGCAAAAAGGCTGCATCAACTCCGCCAGGCTGATCTCAGGACTGAAGCGGCGGCTGGTGCCTTCCAGGACGATGATCGTTTTCAACAGCAGCGCCAGAGGCGGCGGCAGCGTGATGTGATAACGACGAATGATTTCGATCAAGGAAGTCAGCGCCTGACCAACATTAATGTCCGTCAGCGGATGACCCACATAATCCGCCATGAAGTCATCCAGGTCCGTACGCAAACGCTCCCGCGGGCAATCGAGTGGGACCGCGCCGAGGCGGAGGACCTGCTCCGTCACCTGCACGGAATCGTTTTCCACAATGGCGAGCAGCAGCGCTTCCACCTCATCGCGCAATTCATCATCAATGCGCCCCACCTGGCCGCAGTCGATGACGCCGACAGTGCAGCCGGGCAGCAGCATGAGGTTTCCGGGATGCGGATCGGCGTGGTAAAACCCATCGCGAAAGGCCATCTCCAGGTACATGTTGGCGCCGCGCCGGGCAAACTCCGATAGGTCTTCGCCTGAGTCTTTAAGAGCCAGGATGTCGGTGCCAGGAATGCCGATCAACCGCTCCATGGTGATGACCTGATGCGAGCACAAATCTGGATAGGCCTGCGGAATGCAGATGGTGGGATCATCCGCGAAATGCGTGGCAAACTCCTCCAGATTCCGCTTCTCGTAAGTGAAATCCATCTCCCGCAGCAGGGTGCGGCGGAACTGGCGCACGATGGCCACTGGTTGGTAGGGCCGCGAGGCAGGCGAATGTTTCTCCAGCAACTCCGCCAGGGCTTGAACAATCTCGAGATCGGTGACGACCTTGCCTTCGATATCGCTGCGCCGCACCTTGACCACCACCAGCTCCCCCGTGTGCAAACGCGCGCCATGCACCTGGGCGATCGAGGCGGCAGCGATGGGGATTTCTTCAAACTCCGCGAACAACTCCCCTATGGGCTGCCCAAAATCCTGGAAAATGGTGGCGTAAACGGCCTCCACAGGCTGCGCGGGCACATTGGCCTGAAGTTCGGAGAGCTCCGCCGCCAACTCGACGCCGACAATGTCCGCGCGAGTGCTGAGCATTTGGCCGAGTTTGATAAACGTCGTACCCAGTTCGGTCAGCGCCAGGCGCACGCGGGCGGCCGTAGTGAGATCGGAAAGGATCTGCCCGTCGGCGCTGAGCAGCCGCTTGTTCAGCCAGGGGTAGTTGAAGCCCCCGAACATGTCCGCGAGACCATACTTCGTCGCCACACCCGCGATCTCGCCCAGGCGTTTCGCGTGGCGTTCGAGGCGGGCAAGAGGCTCGATTTTCATCTCCCCCACTGTAGCGAGGAGCGCGAACTGCCAAGTGCAATTGATGCGCGCCCCTTGCCGCTGGCGTATGGGGGTGGACTTACAACCCCGCAATCCTCCGACACACCTCCTCCACATTCGCCCTGCTGTTGAAGGCGCTGATGCGGAAGTAACCTTCCCCGGCGCTGCCGAAGCCGCTGCCGGGGGTGATGACGACATTGGCTTCGTTCAGCATCTTGTCGAACATCTGCCAACTGGTTAGGCCATTCGGGCAGCCGACCCAGACATAGGGCGCATTGACACCGCCGAAGACTTGCAGGCCGGCGTCTTTGCAGGCTTGCACGAGCAATTTGGCGTTGCCCATGTAGTGCTCGATGAGCGCGGCGACCTGCGTCTTGCCTTCGGGGCTGTAGACAGCCTCGGCGCCGCGTTGGACGATGTAGCTGGTGCCGTTGAATTTGGTGCTGTGGCGGCGGCTCCAGAGCGGATGGATGGCAAGCTTGCTGCCGTCCTTCTTTTTGCCCATGAGCGTCTTCGGAATCACCACGACGGCGCAGCGCACGCCGGTGAAGCCGCCGTTCTTCGAGAAGCTGCGAAACTCGATCGCGCAATCGCGCGCGCCTTCGATCTCGTAGATGGAACGCGGGATCGCCGGGTCCTGGATGAAGGCCTCGTACGCAGCGTCATAAAGAATCGTGGTGCCATTCGCCAGCGCATATTTCACCCACGCTTCCAGTTGGGCGCGGGTCGCGACCGCTCCAGTCGGGTTGTTCGGATAGCACAGGTAGGCGAGGTCCACAGGCTCGTTGGGGATCTCGGGCACGAAGCCGTTTTCAGGCGTGCACTTCAGGTAATGCAATCCGGCATAGGCGCCGTTTTCATCAGCCTCGCCAGTGTTGCCGGCCATGACGTTGGTGTCGACATAGACCGGGTACACCGGGTCCGTGATGGCGATCTTGTTGCCGCTGCCGAAGATGTCCAGGATGTTGCCGGTATCGCACTTGCTGCCGTCGGAAATGAAGATCTCGTCGGCATCGACATTGAGGCCGCGCGCTTTGAAGTCGTTGTCGGCGATGGCGTTGCGCAGGAAATCATACCCCTGTTCCGGACCGTATCCGCGGAAGGTGGCGCGATCGCCCTGCTCATCGACGGCTTTGTGCATGGCATCGCGCACCGCCTGCGGCAGCGCCTCCGTGACATCGCCGATACCGCAGCGGATCAGGCGCTTCGCGGCGTCCGGATTCGCCTCGGTGAAGACCTTCACGCGGCGGGCGATTTCGGGAAAGAGATAACCGGCTTTGAGCTTGAGGTAGTTTTCGTTGAGGTAGGCCATGACAGGAAAAGTGGGCCGCCAGTGTGGCGAGACGGCGCGGTGTTGCAAGCTCCGCCCGATCCATGAAAAACGGGCGGCCCGGTTTCCCGAGCCGCCCGTTGGATGAAGTTCTTCGCAATCCGGCGCCGATCAAGGCAACGGCCGGATCCAGATATTGCGAATGCGGACCGGCGGTTCGTTCTTGTGATCCTGGAGGCGGATGGGAGCCTTTTCTGGGAAGACGCCTTCGTAGTTGGTCACCTGCTTGTGCTTGGTGGGGCCCAGGATCTTCGTATGGTTCTGCACGCAGACGCCATTGACGAAGGTGGTGAGGTAGGCGGGCTCCACGACTTTGCCACCCGCCAGCTTCGGCGCCGTGAAGACGAGATCATAGGTCTGCCACTGGCCTGCGGTCTTCATCGCATTCACCAGGGGTGGTGTCTGGCCGTAGATGCCGCCAGTCATGCCATCGGCATAGGTGGGGTTGTTGTCGCAATCGAGCATCTGGGTCTCATAGCGATCCATGAAGAAGATGCCGCCGTTGCCCTTCTTTTGGGAATTGCCCTTGGTCTCCGGGGCGCTCATCCATTCCAGGTGAAACTGGCAGCTCGCGAATTCCTGCTTGGTCCAGATATCGCCGCCGCTCACCACCAGCTCGCCATTCTCGATCTTCCAGGGGCACGGACCGAGTTCGGCGGTGTCCTTGCCCTTTTCGTCCTTTTTCTTCGCCTGAAAGGCGTCCGCGTTAGTACCGTCAAAGAGGACAATGGCGTCCGCCGGCGCATCACCGAGCTTGGCGCCGGGCTTCACAGGTTCCGGGCGCGGACGGTCGATGTCATGCACCTTCCACGGGCTGCCTGGGAAAATCAGGGGCGTGTCGGAATAGCCGATGGGAGAAGGTTTGTCATCGGCGCACATGGCGAGGGAAGCGCCCGAGAGGAGCGCCAGGGAGGTAAGAATGGCCTTGTTCATGGTTTGGAAACTCGAAACGCCCGGAGCGGGCGTTTGTTGCGGTTGAAGCGTAGGCAGTGGCACGCCCGATGCAAACACCAACCGTATTCGTGCCCCTTGCAAGGCCCCGGCTCAACAAACCCCTTTTGCCGCCACCGCCATGACGCCGATCCAAGCCATCAACACCCTGTTTTACACCCTGGGTGTCCCGGCGCGCCGGCTGCCGCTGCTCGATGAGATCATCCGTCGGCGCGCCGCTCCTTCCCAAAGGCCCCTGCTCGACCAGGAAATGTCCGAAGAGCGCGCCCAAATCTGGCGGGCCGCCCGCAAGGTGGTCAGCAGAGTCGTTCCCGTCGGCCACGCCGCCCGCGACCGCCTCCTTCTCGCCTTCCTCACCCTCGCCTGTGACGGCGATGGAGCTTCGGCCCAGCGGCTGCTTCCCCAAATGATTCGTGCCGTGGGGCTGAACTGATTGGCGAAATTCCACGGCCGTTTTCACCCACAAAAAAGCCGCAGATCCTTCGACCTGCGGCTTTTGAAATTGGTTGCGGGAGTTGGATTTGAACCAACGACCTTCAGGTTATGAGCCTGACGAGCTACCGGGCTGCTCCATCCCGCGATTTGATGGGAGGTCACCATGCGGTCTGCCCGCGGCTTTGCAACCGGTAATTGCATTTGTCATCCCAGGTGCTCTGCCCCTTGCGACGAAAAGGCGGCTGTGGTTTTTTCTCAGGCGTTATTAATCATGGTGCGCCGATACTTCCAGGCTTGTGATTTTATGCCGCCCACCTCACCATTTAAGAGAATGAACCCGCCTGCCTACCGCTTTTCCTCGCCGCGCCTCACTCGCCTGTCAGCTCAACTCACCGCCGCAGTCTTGCTGCCGTGGCTGTTGAGCGGATGCGGCAAGAAGGCAGAACCACCCGCACCGGCGCCAAGTCCCGCCCCCGTGGTGGAACAAAAGCCTTTGCCGGCGCCCGAAGTTGCGAAGCCCGCCGTGGCCCCCAGCCCTCCCGGCATGAGGGAGCCCGAAGAATCGAAGAAGTCCGTGGCGGCAGTACCAGAGCCCAAGGCCGCAGTGCCGGAAGCCAAGCCTGCGGCACCGGAGCGGGCGCCCGCTGATGCCGCCGCCTGGCAGCTTTGGGATCGCACGGCTGAACGGATGCGCGATATCGGAGTAACCGTACGAAACTCGACAAATCCGCGCCGATTGGAAATCGTGGTCAACCAGATGAGCGATGCGGAGGCACGCACCGTGGTGCGCAATGCCTACAATACTCTCGGCGCCGGGGAGGCCTCAGTCGCGCTCTTTGATGCCACGGGCGCACAGATTGCCCAAGCGACCAGCGCGGGCGTGAAGGGCCGCTGAGAGCAGTGGCTCGGCAAAGCCAAACCGAAAGTATTCTCCGGTAAATCGCTTATGTGAGCGCTTCGATTCAACGGGAAGCTCGACAATGCTGTCCATTTCGGCTAGAAAGCGCCCTCATGTTGTCCCCCTATTGTTTCCGCGGAATCCTCTGCGCCGTCACATTCTGTTTGCTCGCCGTCACCAGCGCGTCGGCGCAGTGGCTGGTTTACGAGCTCAAGTTTGCTCCGGATGAGGACTCGGTGAACTTCAATTTCTACGCCGGAGCTTACGTCATCGCGCCGGCACAGGGGGGTGCCGCGAC
>JAXMIV010000169.1:0-4150 GCA_034377045.1 Prosthecobacter sp.
CGATCGCAAGGGCGAATTGTTTGTCTTTGATCGCAGCGGCATCTGGAAACTGGTGGACACGAATGGGGACAAGGAGGCGGATCGTTATGAGATGTTCTGCAATCTCTTCGGCCAGACGGCGGAGACGCGGGAGTTTCCGAACAGCATGAAGTTAGGCCCGGACGGCTCCCTGTACATTTCCAAAGGCGGCCAGGAGGGCACGACCTATGGCAAGCACAACGGCACGGTGATCCGCGTCGCGCCCGATGGAAAATCGTTCGATGTGATCGGTTATGGTCTGCGCCAGCCGTTCATCGGCGTGCATCCCAAGACCGGCTTGGTCACCGCCAGCGATCAACAGGGGAACTACGTGCCTTCGACACCGATTCACATCGTCGAGAACAACCAATTCTATGGTCACGTCCCGACCATCGCGCCGAAGGAGGTTTATCCCGCGCCGATCACCGAACCGATGGTGTGGCTGCCGCATCCGGTGAATCCCAGCGGCGCCACGCAGGTCTGGCTTACCGACGCGAAGATGGGACCGGTCAATGATGAACTTATCCATGTCGGCTACAATCGCCCGGAACTGTTCCGCGTACTGATGAACCACCGCTTCAAACGGTCGCAGGCCACCGTGGTGAGTTTTTCCAGGGACTTTGATTTCGGTCCGCTGAACGCCCACGTGAACCCTGCGGACGGGCAGCTTTACGTGATCGGCTTCCAAGTCTGGGGCACGACCGCCAAAAGGCTCAGCGCTCTGGTGAGGCTGCGTTATACGGACAAGCCGCGAGTGCTGCTCAAGGAAGTCACCCCCACGGACAAAGGCCTGCTCCTGCGCTTCAACGCCGCGCTCGATCCCAAGCTCGCCACCGACCCCGCCAGCTACAGCGCCGAGCGCTGGAACTACAAGCGCACCTTCGACTACGGATCGCCACACTTGAAGTTAGACGGCAGCACCGGCCAGGAATGGCTGATGCCAAGCAGCGCCTACCTGAGCAAGGATGGCATGACTGTGCTCGTCGCCATTCCCGACATGAAGGCGGGCGTACACCAGATGCGCATCGGCTGGGGCCTGCGCAGCGCCGAAGGCTTGAAGGCCGAAAACACCGCCTACTTCAGCCCGTGGGAATTAGCGAAGTTTGATGCCGCCAAGGAAGGCTTCGGCGAAATCACCGTCGACCTCACGCCGCGCGCCGCTGTCACGGTTTCGCTAGCCAAACCGACCGTCGAAGAAGGCGCCCGGCTGTATCAAATGATCGGTTGCATGGCCTGCCACAGCACCGACGGCACCACCGTCGGCAAGGTCGGCCCAAGCTGGAAGGGCATCTTCGGCGCCGAGCGCGAAATCGCCAAAGGCCAAAAGGGCAAGTTCATCGCTGACGAAGCCTACCTCCGCGAATCCATCACCAACCCCAGCGCCAAGGTCGTCAAAGGCTTTGAAAAGTTCGACACCGGCATGCCCATCTACGCCGGCATCCTCAACGACTCCCAAATCGACTCCCTGGTTTTGTACATCAAGAGCTTGAAGTGATCGCTTGTTAGGCCACCGCCTTCTCCATCAGATAATCATCCATGACGAAGCCGCTGCCGATGTCGGTGCAGACGTCTTCGAGGAAGCGGAAGCCAGCGCGCTGGTAGGCGCGGATGGCGATGGCATTGGCCTTGTTGACGCGCAGTTGAACCCGCTGGCAGTCGAGCTCACGCGCCCGTTCTTCGGTCCAGCGCAGCGCCGCGGCGCCGAGGCCGCGGCCGTGCATCTCCGGCAAGACGTAGAGTTTGTTGATGAAGACGATGTCAGTCCCCTGCGGCTGCTCAAAGGACAAATAGCCCACCGCACCATGCGCCTCAGCCTCGATCAGAGCAAACCACACATCCCGCATGTTCATCTCCCGAATCATGGCGCCCGTTTCGTACCAGATGGCGAGCATGTAGCGGATCTGCGCTTCACTGATGATGCCGGGATAATACTCAAACCAGATTCGATGTGCGAGCTTCTGCACGATAGGCAACTCATTCTCGGCAATGCGCCGAATCCGCACGGCCACCGGCGCCGGCACGACACGCCGCAATTGCTCCCGGCTCCAAGCCAGTGCCGCCTGCCACACATCCATGTCATTCGCCGGTGACAGCCGCCGCAGGTGATCGGCAATCTGATCAAAAGTGGGCTCCACGACTCCCTCTTCACGAATCTGCTCCAGATCGCCAGGGAACTCAGTCTCCGGCAGGATCTCCTTGGCCAGATACCAGCAGGCCCAGGCGCGCCAGGTACGCAATTCCTTGTTAGGCTGAACCATGCGGGTCGCCAGGTGTTGCCAATGGCGGCGCGGGTTGCCAATGAACTGATCCGCGGGCCGATGCAGCAGCAGCCACGCCATTGCCTGATACGGCAAAGGCAGACGTTGGAGGATCGGCTCGCCGCCGGTCATGGGCGAAGACAGGGCGCGGTTCAGCAGCAGGATGCACTTGGCCGGATAACCCAGCCGCCACAGGCTTTGCGCATACCGATGCGCCATCTCGTAAAAGCCCGGGCCGCGATCCTTGCCAAAGGCATTGATCTCCGCCGCCTCATAAGGACGTGCGATCTCGGGAAGAAGCGGATGCGGTTCATTCAGCCACATAACGCATCATCCTCCCTGCACCGGCGGCATCACCGCGACTTCACAACCCGCATGCAGCACGGCATCCCGCTTCACATAAGCCTGATCGATAGCCACCAGCAGGCTGCCATCCCATTCACCCAATCGCGGCCAGCGCGCATAGAGCTGTGCCAGCAAACCGGCCATCGTCTCCCCGGGCGGACAATCCCAGGAAAGTTCACCGGTGCCGGTGATGTCCTTGAGCACTGAAAAGAAGAGCACGCGCACGTTCATGGCTTCAAAATGCCGATGCAGGGCAGGTTGCGGAACCGCCCTTGGTAATCCATGCCATAACCCACCACGAACTCATCCTCGATTTCAAAGCCGCAGTAGTCCACCGGCACTTCACCGCGGCGCGCCTTCTTCTTGCTGAGCAGTACGCCGATGCGCAGCGAAGCCGGCCGTTCTTCAAGCAGGCGTTGGCGCAGTACCGACATCGTCAGGCCGGTGTCCAGGATGTCATCGAGCAACAACACCTCGTGGCCCGCAAAGTCCGTGCCCGCCGGCCAGGCGACCCTGACCTCACCAGCGCTCTCGGTGCCGCCGTGATAGCTGCTGGCGCCCAAAGTCACCAGCTTCACAGGCAGATTCAACTGCCGCACCAGATCCGCCACATAGAAGAGCGCGCCATCCATCAGCGCGACGACAGTGATCACCTTGCCGGCATAAGCCGCCTCAATCTCCCGCGCCATCTCGCAAATGCGGGCATGGATCTGCGGCGCGCTGAGCAAGACGCGATCAAGGTCGCTGAATACACCGGAAAAGGCTGCCATCACAGGAAGAGCGCACGAATGCGCAAAGACAGCATTGCCGCAATGGCATATCCTGCGTTTCTTCAGCACCATGGATACGCCCCCCACCAACCTGCGTGACTTGCGCGTCAGCTACGAACTGGCTGAACTCGTGGAAGCCAGCGCACCCGCCAATCCGTACGATCTCTTTCGCGACTGGCTGCAGGATGCCCTAAGCCACCACCTGCCCGAACCCAACGCGATGACCCTGGCCACCATCGGCCTCGACGGCTGCCCGAGCGCCCGTACCGTGCTGCTCAAGGGTCTCGATACACTGGGCTTCCACTTCTATACCAACTACGAAAGCCGCAAAGGCAAAGAACTGGCGGCCAATCCACGCGCCTCTGCGGTGTTTCTTTGGGCGGATCGGCACCGCCAGGTCAGTATTCGCGGCGTTGTCTCCAAGCTGCCCAAAGGGGAAGCGGAGAACTACTTCGCCAGCCGGCCACACGGCCACCAGATCGGCGCCTGGGTCTCCGAGCAGAGCCAGGTGATCCCTGGCCGCGAATGGCTGGAAGCCCGCGAAGCGGAAATGTCCGCCAAGTTCCCCGATGGACAAGTCCCCTGCCCGCCGCATTGGGGCGGCTACGCGCTGCTGCCCGATGAAATTGAATTCTGGCAAGGCCGCATCAGCCGCCTGCACGATCGGCTGCGCTACACACGGACTGGAAACAACTGGAAGCTTGAGCGGCTAAGCCCTTAAGTCCCGGGATGAGCGAATTCAATCCCTACGCACCGCCT
>JAXMIV010000170.1:0-3467 GCA_034377045.1 Prosthecobacter sp.
CGGAAAGGTTGGCGGGGTCAAGGGAGGGTTTGGGATCTGTCGTCTAAAAGGGCCCCTCCAGCGTCCCTTCAGGACGCGTTCTCGGAAGGTCGTGATGGGAAGGCGGAAGAGTCCGGTGGTTCGGCTCGCAAAGCTCGCCAGCACGCACCGGCTAATCTCCGTGCTGCCTCCGGCAGCCAAGGGAGATGTCCTGGAGGCTGGCTAGATGCTGAGA
Source organism: Prosthecobacter sp. (assembly GCA_034377045.1). Classification (GTDB taxonomy): domain Bacteria; phylum Verrucomicrobiota; class Verrucomicrobiia; order Verrucomicrobiales; family Verrucomicrobiaceae; genus Prosthecobacter. The sequence continues at coordinate 215 of JAXMIV010000170.1, forward strand.
GGTCAGGTCGGAACTACGCCATCAATCGCGATAAATTGGGCGACCGCGGCGGTGTCGCGGAGGGTCTTGGCTTGGCGATACTCTGCCGAATCGTAGAAGGCCTGGGCGGCGGCGAGGGTGGGGAATTCGATGATGACGATGCGGGCCTTTTCTGGCTGTCCTTCGAGGGTGATGGTTTCACCGCCGCGGGCGATGAAGTGACCGCCGAACTTGGCGATGATGCCCGGAGTCACTTGGGTGTACTCGGTGTATTGGGCGGGATCGGTGATCTGAACTCTGCCGATGATGTAGGCGGGCATGGCATGCGTACAAGATTGGTTAGGCGCGGAAACCAAGCGGGTTAAAAACCCGCTCTCCTTTAGGCTGCCGCGGCGACGGCTTCGTCTTCGCCTTTGAAGTCGAGTTCTTTTTCGACTCTGAGGTTGTCGACAATGTAGATCTGGCGGTCGGGGGTGTTTTTGCCCATGTAGAAGGTGAGAAGCTCCTTGATGCTTTTGTGTTCGGGCATCATCACGGGTTCGAGACGGATGGTAGGGCCGATGAAGTGTTTGAATTCATCGGGGCTGATTTCGCCGAGGCCTTTGAAGCGGGTGATCTCGGCATTTTTGCCACACTTGTGGATGGCGCGCTGGCGTTCTTCGTCGCTGTAGCAGTAGAAGGTTTCCTTTTTGTTGCGGACGCGGAAGAGGGGGGTCTGCAGGATGTTGAGATGGCCGTCGCGGACGATTTCAGGGAAGAACTGCAGGAAGAAGGTGATCATCAGCAGGCGGATGTGCATGCCGTCGACATCGGCATCGGTGGCGAGGATGATTTTGTTGTAGCGCAGGTATTCGATGTTTTCGTCGATTTGCAGGGCGTTGGCGAGGAGGTAGAACTCTTCGTTTTCGTAGACGACTTTGCGGCTGAGGCCGAAGCAGTTCAGGGGTTTGCCGCGCAGGCTGAAGACGGCCTGGGTGGTGACGTCGCGGCTTTTGGTGATGCTGCCGCTGGCGCTGTCACCCTCGGTAATGAAGAGAGTGCTTTCTTCGCGCTGCTTGTCTTTGGTGTCGAAATGGATGCGGCAGTCACGCAGCTTCTTGTTGCAGACCTTGGCCTTGCGAGCGGAGTCACGGGAGGCTTTTTGGATGCCGCTGATTTCTTTGCGCTCCTTTTCGTTGGCGAGGATTTTATCACCCAGAGATTTGGCGACCTGCTGGTGCTTGTGCAGGTAGTTGTCCAGTTGGCTGACGACGGCGCCGATGATGTGGCTGCGGAGGTTGCGGCCCTTGGGCTCCATCTGGGTGGAGCCGAGTTTGGTTTTGGTCTGCGATTCGAAGATGGGTTCCTGGACCTTGACGGAGACGGCGGCGATGAGGCTGCCGCGAACGTCGTTGGGTTCGAACTGCTTTTTATAAAACTCGCGGCATTCCTGGACGATGGCCTCGCGGAAGGCGGCGAGGTGGGTGCCGCCCTGGGTGGTGTGCTGGCCGTTGACGAAGGAGTAGTACTCTTCGCCGTAACCGGTGCCGTGGGTGAAGGCAATCTCGACATCTTTGGCCTGAAGGTAGACGATGGGGTAGAGCGGCTCTTCGGTGAGCTTGGCACGGACGAGGTCGAGCAGGCCGTCTTTGGAACGAAAGGTTTCGCCATTGAGCTTCAGCGTCAGGCCCGGATTAAGCCAGGAGTAGAAGCGCAGCATTTCGCGCACGTAGTCGAGCTTGAAATGTACATGGCTGGTGAAGCTTTCGGGGTCCGGCCGGAAAGTGATGCGGGTGCCGTCGGCCTCATCGCTGGGCTTGGGCGACTTCATCTCATATTTGACGACGCCCTGGCTGAACTCGATGGCGCGGGTCTGTTTGTCGCGCACGGCCTGGATTTCAAAGAAGGCGGAGAGGGCGTTCACCGCCTTAATGCCGACGCCGTTGAGGCCGACGGAGCGCTGGAAAACTTCGCTATCATATTTGGCGCCGGTGTTGATCTGGGCGGCGCACTCCATCAGCTTGCCCAGGGGCACGCCACGGCCGTAGTCGCGCACGGTGGTGGTCATGTCGTCGCCGATCTGGACCTCGATGACCTTGCCAAAACCCATCACGTGTTCGTCGATGCAGTTGTCGATCACCTCTTTTAAGAGCACGTAGATGCCGTCTTCGGGCTGCGAGCCGTCGCCGAGCTTGCCAACGTACATTCCGGGGCGGAGGCGGATGTGCTCACGCCAGTCAAGAGACCTGATGCTGTCTTCGGTGTAGCCGTGGGCAGGAGGGGGCATGGGTGGGGGTCGGAAAGGGGGCCTTTGGGTTCGCTTCTGGTACGGGGAAAACGGTTGTGAGTCAAGGAGACGGCACACAAAGCCGGGCCGGAAGGGGGCCAAAAACGCCGCAAAGGGAGTTTTATGGGTAAGATTTATACACAGAGCTTAAAATTTTTCTGGATTTTATGGTAATAGGTGGTAATTTACAGAATATTTACATTCGATAGATGTCTAAACCCTTCTCATTCTTCTCCCTCCGCCGCTCCGGCCATACCCCCTCTTCTGAGGGAGTGGCCATTGCTGTGAGCGACGTGATGGAGGAGCAACTTGAGGCCGAAACTGTCGAGGTTTCCCCAGGGAAAGAGGCATCGCCGCCTGCATCTGAGGCCGTTATCGTGGCGAATATGATGCAGGCGAACCCTGAGGGCGCCGCCGATCACCATGGGGAGTCGCTATTCTTTCGTGAGATCTCGCAACCTCCTCCCTCAACCCCTTTTCCCCAAGTGGTTCCCGGTCACAGCGTGCTGGCCTCGCCCTCGGGCAGACTGGAGTCCATGACCCCGCCCAATCGGCGATTTCCCCAAGAGACACCGGGGCCCGCTGTCGCCGCCCATCTTGCCTCGGCCGCGAAGGCCACGAACAGTATCCCATCTCTGTGGCCTCCTGGCGGTGCAACGCCGACGCCGATGCCAGGAAGTTGGTCGCCCGGTCAGATTTCCTCTCGGGAGATTGCGCAGTTGCGGCTGGAGTTGCGGGACGAGATTGAGCAGGTGAAAAATGACCTTTTCGGCGCCGCCATGGGTGTCAGCGCACTCAAGGATCGTTTGGATGGCCTGGAAGCGCAGGTGACAAAGGCGGCGGAAACTCCGCCCGCCGCCGCCACCCCGAGCCTGGAAGATCTGCAAGCCTGGATCAACGAACGGGTCGAGCAGGCGGTGCAAGCGGCCCTGGAGAGGGCGTTCGAAGTCGCCAACCAGGAGATTGCCGCAGGACTTTCCAGCAGTGACTTTTACCGCCTCCCGGTGC
>JAXMIV010000171.1:0-9110 GCA_034377045.1 Prosthecobacter sp.
GCAGGAGTCTCCGCGCGAAGAGCGATCGGCAGAAACAGAAGGCAGAACAAGGGCAGAAGAGGCTTCATGATGCGCCAATGATGAAAGGGAGCCGTTAGGCTGTCGAGTACGGAGAATGAGCAAAGACCACTTCGCGTGATGGCTGCGGCCGAAAAAAAGTCTTACCAATTGCCTTCACATCTCGTTTACTCATCCCATGAATCGCCGACATTTGCTCCGAAACGCCGCGTCCGCCACCCTTGTGCCGACTCTCCTGCGTGGAGCCGAGATTCCGCAAGCCCAGCCGGCCACACGTGTCATCGACACTCACACTCATTTTTATGACCCTACCCGGTCGCAAGGCGTGCCCTGGCCAGCCAAAGGATCCAAGCTCTACCGCAAAGTGATGCCGGCTGATTGGCGCGAGGTGGCGAATCCCCACGGCGTCAAAGAAACCGTGGTGGTGGAGGCCAGCCAGTGGGTGGAAGACAACCAGTGGATCTTGGATCTCGCCGCGCAGGAGAAGTGCATCGTCGGCTTTGTCGGCAACCTCGATCCCAATGACCCGCAGTTTGCGCCGAACCTGGACCGGTTCGCCAAGAATCCCATCTTCCGTGGCGTCCGCTGGCGTGGCGATCTTGTCCGGCTTGATGCCAACCCAGACAAGGTCCTCAGCGGCGCAAAGCTGTTGGCAGAGCGATCCCTCGCCCTGGATCTCAACGGCGGCGCGGGGATGCTGATCCACGCCGCTGAACTCGCCGCCAAGATCTCCGACTTGCGCATCGTCATCGATCACCTGGGCGCCCCTGGCGATCCTCGATCCCTCAATCCTGAATGGAAAGACAATATCCGCAAAGTGGCGGCGCAGAAGAATGTCTTCATGAAAGTCTCCGCTCTCGTGGAGCAGGTGAAGTGCGAGGAAGGCAAGGCGCCGGATGACGCGGCCTATTATCGTCCCATCCTCGATCACCTTTGGGAATGCTTCGGCCCGGACCGCCTCATCTACGGCAGCAATTGGCCCGTCTCCGACAAAGGCGCTCCCTACAATGTCGTCTTCAAGATCGTGCGCGACTACTTCAACTCCAAAACCTCCGAGGAGGCCGAGAAGTATTTCTGGAAAAACTCGCTCCTGGCCTACGCCTGGACAGGCCGCGATTGACCCAGGCTCGGGATCACCTCAGCGCTGCGAGACTCTCTTATTGGGCAGCACCGTGCTGGCGTTGATCTCCGGCACCTTGCCAATTCGCTTCTTCGTGTTCACCTCTTTGAATCGGGCAATCTCTTCGGCCGTTGGCATGATGGCTTTGCGAACAATGACTTCCTCGGTGCCCTGCTCCGGCGCAGGCCCAACGGCAGCAGGAACATTCGCCCCTTTCAGCCCTTCCGGCGGCGGCTGATTCAATTCCGGCGCGGCAGCCACGGGCTCCGTCGATGCAACTGTCTTGGTGTCCGGCAGGCTTGGAGGTGGCGCGGTTGATGGTGGAATCATCGCTTCGAGGGTCGGTGCCGAATTTCCCGAAATCGCTGTCCCCGCCGTGACCGGCGCCTTCCAATCGGCCGGAAGTACCCCGGCAGATCCTCCTCCTCGTTCGGTGGGTGGCGCCACTGTCGGCGAGGCAGGCTTCAAATGAGCTTCTGCTACCACTGGTTCCGTCTTCGCAGGCGGAGCTTCAATCACTGGTGGCGGTGTAAACGTCGCGGCAACTTCCACTGGTACTGCAGCCTTCGTTTTAGCAGACGGCTGCAGATCAGCAAACACCGGCGGCGTTTGCAGACTGGCCTCGGCCGCCTCCGCGATGAGTTGGTCGGATTTGCGCACCATGGTTGGCGGCAGAAGAGGCGCGGGCACCGAGGGGTGGGACGCGACGATCGGCTTGGTCTCTGGCGCTTTGTCCTTTGCGGCTGACGATTTCGACGCCACCGGCTTTGCCTTGGACTTCGCGGCAGAGGTCGCTGCCGCCACCGTTAGATCTGGCGTCGAACTCCCGGAAACCTGCCACCAGCCAAACATTCCAAAAATCACCGTTGCCGCCGCAGCCCATACCGGCCAACCGGCGCCATCTTTGCGCCGATGCTTGAAATGGGAGGTCGACAGCGCCCGCGCTACTGGGCCACGCTGATCATCATCGTCAGCGCTTTCCGTACCGGAACAGGTCCACTCATTGTCAAAGTCGGAAACGCTGCCCGCGCTCTCCATCGCTTCAATAGCGACCGTCGTGCCCCGCAACCGGGTGGCGAGGTCTGGAGCCGCCGGCCCATTCATCCGCGCTTCGAATTGTTCGAGAAACTCATTCGGACTCGGCGCGGCTCCCACTTGGCGGGCAAGGTCCAGCGTTTCGCGAACGAAACCGACCAGTGTCTCCGACACCGACTCAGGAAATCTTGCCTCACTGGTGGTTTGGCGCTGCCCGGTGAGCAGGTAGGCCGCCAGCGCCACATAAGCACGGTGGCGATAGTCTCGATCCGCCAGATGTGGCTCGGCGTGTTCGCCCTCCTCCGGTTTGTCCACCAGCAACGGCTCGTAAAGATTCCGCATCGTCAGGTGCGCGCGCAGCTTCACCAGAAAATTCGGCCAGGCATCCAGCCGCTTCTGCATCAGCCGCTCATACTCACGATTCAGCAGCGGTCCCGCCTTGCCGACTCGCAGCAGAATGTTTGAGGGGTGCAGATCCACCCGCTGGACGCCGCACTCGAGCGCCTGATCCATCCCAGCACGCACCTGCCGCAATACCACGAGCACTTCCGCCGGATTGAGGCAAAAGCGCTCCGCCATCAGCCTGCTCAGGGTAAATCCGGGCTCCCGCTCTTCCGTCAGGAAGGTCCAGTCCGGGCTTTCCCACAAACTTAGGGAGCGCAGGATGTTGGGGTGCTTCTCCGCGTTGAAGCGCCACATCTGCAGCGGCACTGCCTCATACTGCGCCTTGTCCACGATCCGCGAAGGCGGCAGCAGATGCACCGTGACCGCTTGCTCGTTTTTGACATTGATGCATGGAATCGAAAACGGGTAGCGGCGCACATGGTCCGCATCCTCTGCCCGAAAACGATTTCCCAGGATCGTCTCCACCGGCACATTTTCCAGCAGCAGGTCCTGCAACTGCGAACGCGGCTGCACGGCCGGGGTCACCACCAGGTGTTTGCGTGAATTGCGCGCCTGGATGCTGCTCACCGTCGCCCCGAAAGCCTCGCGCACATCCTCCCGCACTTTCTCGATCGAAGTCGGCGCATTGGCCGGATCAGTCAGCGCCGTGCGAATGGTCGTCCGCAGATCCATCGGCAGCGCCGTCAAGGCCGGGTAGCGGTCGGGATTGTCGCCGTTGGAGCTTTTCCCCGTCAGCATGAGAAAGATCAGTTCACACGCCTGCACCACCATCCGGCGGCCCCCGTACTCCTCGGCAGAATCATTCGACGACAGACCATAGTCGTAAATGCGCAACTGCAGGAACGTATCCTCCAGCGTCGATACCACCACGCGATCCAGCCGCATATGCGCCACCAGGCAGCGGTGCTCCTTAAGGTGGATCAACTCGTCCAGCAGTTGGAAAACCAGCGAAAACACCGTGGCAGGCGGCAGAGCCCCGCGCCGTGCCATGTAATCGGTCACGAACTCGCCGTCATTCAGGTTGGTCGTGTAATAGACCAGGCCTTGATCCTCGCCCACGTCCAGAATCCGCATAAAAGCGGCGCCGCGGATTTGTGACGCCTGTTGCGCCCGGTCAAAGGCCGCGCGCTTCGCCACCGAATTAAGGGTCGTCCCGCTGCGTAGCACGTGCAGTTCGACTAGGCGTTTGATCCGACAGTCGAAGCCTAAAAACACCACCTCCTCAGGCGAGCGAACCAGTTCCACTGGTTCTCCACCTGCGCGGCGGGCAACGATTAGGTGCCCAATATTTTCAACTTCGCCAACCATGACAGTATGCAAATTACCACAAAAGCTAAGCTCAACGCGAGCCCAAATGTCGTGATAACAGCTATTTTTTGCAATTTAAAGTAAAGATAAGGCGCAGATTTGCAAAGAATTTATGGTTAATATAGTACAAGCTGATTATTAAGTTCTGGAAAATGTGCGTTTTAAAAAAACCCTTTTACCCCGCCTTTCTCCATGAAACTGAATGATTTGGGACTGAATCAGGGATGAACATCATTCTCCGTGCCATATTTCCACAGCAGTTGATCTTCCCCCTGCAACTTTCTCCTCACCCGGGCGTTTCATCGCCCGAATTCACCGGAGGCCCTCTCATGAAAGTCAGCACTCTTTTGGCTCTTGCAGCCCTGTTCGCCGCTCCCTTCACTGTCCTGGCTCAGTCGGCCGCCCCGGACGGCAACACCAACTTCCGCCAGTGGCATGACGCCAAAGGCCGCGCCGTGGAGGCCACCTTTCGCGGCATCGAAAATGGCAAAGTCTATCTCCAGACCCGCAACGGCTACATGTACGAGTTCCCCCTGGCGAGCCTGTCGCCCGAGGATCAGGCACTGGCTGCCACCCTGAAACCTGAAGGCCTCGGCATTCAAAAGGATCCTAGCGTCGCCCAGGCAGCCGCCATCATCGACAAAGGCGTCCTCATGGGACTGCAGAAAGCCGGCCAGAAACCCAATGCCCTGGCCAGCGACGAACAATTTGTTCGCCGCGTTTATCTGGACCTCGCCGGCCGCATCCCCACCCGTGAGGAAACCATCGCCTTCCTGGACGACAAAAGTTCCTCCAAGCGCGCCAATGTCATCGACAAACTCGTCGCGGATGATGGCTTCAATTCGCGCATGTATAACTACCTTGCCGATATGCTGCGCGTCGCCGATGACGCCCAGAAGGCGAAATTCTTCGCCTATGAGGAATGGCTGAAGGACCAACTCGCCGCCAACCGTCCCTGGAACCTCGTGGTGCGCGATATGATGGTGGCCGATGGCAAGATGCTGCAGAACGGCGCCGCCGGCTACCTGCTCCGCGACCGCGGCATGCGCCTCGATAACCTCAGCCTGACCCTCAGCACCTTCCTCGGCGCCAACGTCTCCTGCGCTCAATGCCACGACCATCCCTTCGCTGAATGGACCCAGCGTCAGTTTTACGAAATGGCCGCCTTCTTCGGCGCCTCGGACACTTATAACAAGAACCTCGCCCGCGGCATGATGCGCGATCTCCGGGGTGAACTCAGTCAGCAGGAGTTCCAACAGGCCCGCCGCCTTTTCGATGTCAATTCCCTCAAAGTCACCGATGGCGAGAAAAACGACCTGACGCTGCCAGACGATTATAAGTACAAGGACGGCAAGCCCGGCGACCCCGTGAAGCCAAAGTTGATCAGTTGGGGCAAGGACGACCATCGCCTGCGTTCCTTCCAGGATGCGGAGACCGCCCTCAAGAAGGCGGACGACGACTCCAAGCTGCGCGAAGTCTTCGCCAACTGGATGACCAGCCCCGAAAACCCGCGCTTCGCCATGACCATCGCCAACCGGCTCTGGAAAGTCGCCTTCGGAGTTGCCGTCAAAGAGCCGGTCACCGATCTCGATGATCCCAGCGCCTGCGCCAATCCGGTCCTGCTGCAGCACCTCGCCAATGAAATGGTGCGCCTGAAATTCGACCTTCGCGCCTTCATGCGCCTCCTCTGCAACACCCAGACCTATCAGCGCGAGGCCGTCACCCGCGAACTTGCCCTGGGCGAGCCCTATCATTTCCCCGGTCCCATCCTCCGCCGCATGACCGCCGAGCAGGCCTGGGATTCCTGCGTTGCCCTCGCCATTGGCGACAAGGTGGACGGCTTCAAACTCAAGCGCGCTGAGACTTACGCCGGCGTCATGGATCTCTCCGCCACTTCCGAAATCACGCCGGAGGTCATCAAGGAAAAGATCACCGAAATGCAAGGCATGCGCCGCATGGGCAACGGCCTCCTCGACAATGGCAAAGCCGGCAAACCCGGCGCCGCCAAAAGACGCGCTCGCATGATGCAACAGCAACCCGCCACCAACGAGGAAGGTGACTTCACCCGGCCAGAAATGATGCAGGGCCTCGCCCTCGCCCGTGCCTCCGAACTCCGCCAGCCCGAACGTGAAGATCACTTCCTCCGCATGTTCGGCCAGAGTGATCGCCAAATCGCCGACAGCAATAGCGACGAAGGCAGCGTCCCTCAGGTGCTCATGCTCATGAATGGCGAAGCCCAAAGCGTCATCCGCAATCCCGCCTCCCTCGTCCTCGCCACCTCCTTGGAGCAACCAACTCCCGAGGCCAAGATCGAATCCCTCTACCTCAGTTTTCTCTCCCGTCATCCCTCGGCCGACGAACTCACCGCCGCCAAAGAGTCACTGAGCAGCGGCCTCACCCCGGCTGACCTCACCTGGGTGCTGTTCAACTCCCGCGAATTCGTCTTCGTGCAATAAATCTTCAATCACCCTCGCCACCATGAACGCCGATCTTCGCTCTCTGGATCCCCTCACCCGCCGGCATTTCGCCCAGCACGTCGCCAAGGCAACTCTTGGAGTCACGATTCTCCCGAGCCTCCTCCGTGGCGCTGACAAGGCCGAGACTGTGCCTAACAAGACATTGCCCGGCTTCGGCAAGGCCAAAAATGTCATCTGGCTGCAAATGATCGGCGGCATGTCGCACATCGACACGCTCGATCCCAAAACAGGGGATTCGAAAGGCCCCGGCGACCCGATCACGACGAAGGCGGGCTACCAACTCGGTGGTTACCTGCCGACCCTTGCCAAAGACCACTCGGAAAAACTGGCCATCATCCGCAGCATGTCATCGAAGACCGGCGTCCATGCCTCCGGCCAGTACCTGGCCCGCACCGGTTATGAGCAACGCGGCACCATCAAACATCCCGTGCTCGGCGCCTGGGCGCAGGAATTGTTAGGCAAAAGCAGCACCGTCTTACCTTCCTCCGTCTGCGTCAATCGCGGCCCCGAACACGGCAACGGCTTCTTCACCGCCGCTTTCAGTCCCCTGCCTATTTATGATCCCGAGGCCGGCCTCCAATACTCGCAGTTCGACGCCTCCCCGGAGATCATGACCAAGCGCCTCGCCCTGCTCAACAAGGTCGACTCCGGCTTCCGTGCCAAATTCCAGGACACCAATCTCAAAGCCTATACCGACTTTTACGACGATACGTTGAAGCTGCTCAGCACCAAGGATCTTGACGCCTTCAAACTCGCTGAAGAAGACAGCGCCGCTCGTGAAAAATATGGCCTGGATAAATTCGGCCAGGGCTGCATGCTCGCCCGCCGTCTCGTCGAGCGCGGCGTCCGTTTCGTCGAAGTCGCCTACGGCAGTTGGGACATGCACAACGACATCGACGACGGCATGGAAGAAAAGGGAACCGTCCTCGACACCGCCCTCTCCGCCCTCCTCAGCGACCTGCAAGCCAAAGGCCTGCTCGAAACCACCCTCGTCGTTCTCTGCTCCGAGTTCGGCCGTGGTCCGAAGATCAACAGCCGCAACGGCCGCGATCACCATCCGAAAGTCTTCAGCACCCTTCTCGCCGGCGGCCCCGTCAAAGGCGGCACCATCTACGGCGCCAGTGACAAAGAAGGCAACGCCCCCGCCGACAAACAGACCACCATCCAGGACTTCCACAGCACCATCGGCCACGCCATGGGCATGGACGTCAACCAGGTCGTCATGTCCCCCAGCAACCGCCCCTTCACCGTCGGCGACAAAGGCAGCGTGATCGTGGACGTGCTCGCCTGATGCCCCGAACGCCACGCCGCTGGAAGCGAATTTTCTTTTGGTTAGGCGGCCTGTTGGCTTTATTGACCGGCCTTGCCTGGCTGGTCATCCGCACCGACGTACCACCCGTTCCTGATGGTGTGCGCAAGATCACCCGCACGGTTACCCTGACCGGCACGGAAGTAGCGGTGGATGTGTATCTCCCCGAGCACGTGACGGAAGCGCCGCTGGCCATCGTGGCTCATGGCTTCAGCCGCAGCCATCGTAACATGACCGGCTGGGGCGGCCGTCTGGCGGAGGAAGGATTCATCACCGCCGTGTTGGATCAGCCCTTCTGGGCAGCGCACGTCCGCAACGGCCGTGCTGTTTGCGAACTCGCGGATCAATTGCGCACGGACAAGCTCGACCTCGGCGTGCGCCCGGGCTCCAAAACCGTCCTCATCGGCATGTCGATGGGCGGCCTGACGACTCTGCTGGCCGCCAAGCGCCATCCGGTGGATGCTTGGGTGGGTCTCGATCCCGTCGATGTCAGCGGCGGTGGTATCATCGCCGCGAAGGATTTGAAGATGCCCTGCGCCATCCTCAGCGCCGAGCCCGCTCTCTTTAACTGGGACGGCAATCCGCGCAAAATCCTGAAGGCACTGCCAGGCCCGGTCTTTGCCATCCAAATCACGGGCTCCACCCACTGCGATTCCGAATGGCCCCACGACATCCTCGGCCAACTCGCCTGCGGCCGCACCGACGAAAGCCGGCGGCGCATCTACGAACAGTACACCATCGCCTTCCTCCGCTCCGTGATCTTTGCCGATCCCGCCGCGTCGAAGATCCTTCAATCTGCCCAACAAGACACCCGCGTCACGGTCATGGAAAAGGACCGCTCCTGACAACGGTCCTACTTCACCTTCTTCATTCCCAGTTGGTCGAAGAGAAAGGCAAACACATCGGCATTCTGGGCGATCTCCTCGGAAAGAGCGGTGCCCATGCCATGACCTGAGTCGGCACTCTGGCGCAACAGGATGGGACGGCCTGAAGCCGTGGCGGCCTGCAGGCGCGCGGCCATCTTGCGGGAGTTGGCGGGATTGACACGGCCGTCCGTCTCACCGGCCAGGAAAAAGACTGCCGGATATGGGGTGCCGTCCACCACGCGATGATAGGGAGAGTAGGCGTAAATGGCCTTGAACTGCTGCAGATCCTTCACCGTCCCGAACTCGGTCACATTGAAGGCGCCATTGGGGTCCAGTTCCACGCGCAGCATGTCATAGATGCCCACATGCGCCACCACCGCACGGGCCAGGTCCGGGTGTTGGGTCAACACCGCGCCCATCAGCAAACCGCCATTACTGCCGCCTTCGATCGCCAGCTTCTCTTTGCGGGTATAACCATGATTGACGAGGTGCTGGGCACAAGCGGCGAAGTCATTGAACACATTTTGTTTGCGTGTCAGATTGCCGGCCAGGTGCCACGCCTCACCATACTC
>JAXMIV010000172.1:0-4505 GCA_034377045.1 Prosthecobacter sp.
GCTGGCTGACGTCGTGGCGCAGGCGGCCCGCGGGTCGCCGTCAACTGGTCGTGAGAAGGAGTGCCTTATGCGGTTTTACTGTTTCCACCTCATGCCGTGGGCCTACCTGCCGGAGGATTTTCCCCAGCGCTACGACAGCGCGTGGGTCACCTGTCCCAATTCCCTCTATGATCCCGAGCTCGGGCATCCCCTGTACAATCGCTACCTGGATGAGCTGGAGCTGGCCGATCAGCTCGGGTTCGAGGGCATCTGCGTGAACGAGCACCATCAGAATGCCTACGGCACCATGCCCTCGCCCAACATCATGGCGGCCTGCCTGGCCCGGCGCACACGGCAAGCCAGGCTGGCGGTCCTCGGCAACGTCCTCCCGCTGTACGATCATCCGCAGCGCATCGCCGAGGAGCTCGCGATGCTGGATGTGATCAGTGGAGGGCGCGTGATCTCGGGCATGGTGGTGCCCAGCGTCAGCTCGTGGCTTTGGCCGCCGGGTTGGCGCGGCGCGGGGATTTCGCGGTAACGGTACTGCATTTTTATCCCGGACCCTTTCAGGAGGAACTTCGGGAGGCAGGGGTCAAAACTGTCTGCATCGGCAAAAAACACCGGTGGGATCTCGCGGGATTTTTGATCCGCCTGATCCGGGCCATGCGCGCCGCACAGCCTCAGGTGATTCACAGTTACCTGAATGAAGCCAATCTCATGGCGGTGCTGCTCAAGCCCTTTTGCGGCCGTCCCCGCATCGTCTGGGGATTGCGTGACAGCCAAACGGACGCGCATCAATGGGGCCTCCTTGGCCGGCTCAGCTTTCGCTTGAATATCTGGCTGTCGGGCTGCGCCGATCTCATCATCGCCAATTCACGCGCGGGGCGTGATTACTACATTGCACGGGGCTATCCAGCGGCCCGGATGGAGGTGGTGCCCAACGGCATTGACGCGGCCAAATTTTCTCCAGCCAATGGGGAGCACAGAGGTCATGGGGTCTTCGGCAGCATTGGCCGGCTGAATCCGATGAAGGACCACGCCACCTTTCTGCAAGCGGCGGCCGTCGCTGTTCGAGCAAGGCCTGACCTGCGCTTCATCATCGCCGGCGAAGGAGACGAGACCTACACGCGGCAATTGCACGCTCTGGCGGAGAATTTGGGCCTAACCGAAAAGATTACCTGGAGCGGGGCGCGGCAAGACATGCCGGCTGTTTATGGCACACTGGACGCCGTTGTTTCCAGCAGCGCTTTTGGTGAGGGTTTTTCCAATGTGCTGGGGGAAGCCATGGCCTGCGGATTGCCGTGTATCGCTACCGATGTGGGAGACTCCGCGTGGCTGATAAACGATCCCTCCCGAATCTGTCCGCCTGGCAATGCTGCGGCGCTGGCCCACTGCATGATCGCGCTGGCGGCGCTGGCGCCTGAAGCGAGGGACGGCCTTGGCGCTCGTTCCCGGCAGCGCATCTGTGATCACTTCACGGTCGAACGCATGATCGCGCGCACGGCCGAACTGCTAGGGCAGGTGACTGCGCGCAGAATCACCTTCATCACGACTGGCCTCGGGACCGGCGGCGCTGAAATGATGCTCTGGCAGATTCTCACCCGTCTCGATCGCAAGCGCTTCAAAACTTCTGTCATCGCATTAACGACGGGGGGGAAGTATGCCGCGTTGCTCCAAGAAGCGGGTGTGCAAGTGGAGAGCCTGGATCTGCCGCCGGGGCGATTCACGTTCGGGGCGGTGCTCCGGCTGTTTCGCAGCATCCGCCGTTGCCGGCCAGAGATCATGGTGGGCTGGATGTATCACGGCTGTCTTGCAGCCTTGTTGGCAAAACTCCTGCTGTTGCGTCCCATCCCAGTGATCTGGAGCATTCGCCAGTCGCTTTACTCGTTGGATTTGGAGAAGCCGGGCTCGGCGCGGGTCATCCGGGCCTTGGCGCCCTTGTCCCGTTTCGCCAAGGTTATTCTCTACAATTCGAAGGTGAGCGCGCAGCAGCATGAAGCTTTGGGCTATTGTGCCGCGAAGCGGCATCTGGTGCCCAACGGATTCGATCTCGAACGCTGGAAGCCACGGGCAACGGCGAGCCCTTTGCCGGAGCCGTTGGGCCAACTTGTTGAGGTCAACTTCATTGGCCGTTTTGGGCGGCATGCAGTGATGAAGGACTATCCCACCTTTCTGCAAGCGGCCGCTCTGATCGTCCAAGAAGCACCACAAACTCACTTCATCCTCGCAGGTCCTCAGGTCGATGCCGCCAATGAAGACCTAACCGCACAGATCGCGCGCCTCGGCATCACGGAGCGTGTGCACCTGCTGGGTGAGCGTGATGATCTTCCCGCGCTCACGGCGGCGCTGGACATTGCCGTTTCATCTTCAGCCTTTGGCGAAGGTTTTCCGAATGTCGTGGGGGAGGCGATGGCATGTACGGTGTCCGTCGTTGCTACCGACATTGGTGATACGGCATGGGTGCTGGGCGACGCCGGCAAACTTGTGCCGCCCAAAGATCCCCAAGCGCTGGCAGGCGCCTGCCTGGAATTGTTGCGCCTATCGGCGGCCGAGCGGCGTGCGGTGGGCGCTCGCGGGCGCCGGCGGATCGAGGACCATTTCTCGCTGCGTGCGTCCGTGCAACAACTGGAGGGTCTTTTGGCCTAACTGCTTATGTGTGGCATTGCAGGCTTCTTTTCACCCCGCCAATCGCGGCCCGCGGACGCGATGACAACCATCGTTCGCTCGATGACGGATGCCATTGCGAATCGTGGTCCCGATGACAGCGGCGCCTGGGTGGATGCGGACGCGGGAGTTGCTTTGGGGCACCGCCGCCTTTCCATTCTGGATTTGTCACCTCTCGGGCATCAGCCGATGGCCAGCGCGAATGGACGTTTTGTCATCGTCTTCAATGGGGAGGTCTACAATTTCCAGCAGCTTCGCAGCGAACTCGAAGCGCACGGCCATGGCTGGCGCGGTCACTCGGACACGGAGGTGATGCTCGCGGCGTTTTGTCAATGGGGTGTGGAGAAAGCCTGCCAGAAATTCAACGGCATGTTTGCCTTCGCCGTCTGGGACAAGCAGGAGCAGGTCCTGCAGCTTGGGCGCGACCGCCTGGGAGAAAAACCATTGTACTATGGGTGGTTGGGCGAAACACTGGTCTTCGCTTCTGAATTGAAGGCCATCCGCCGCTTTCCAGGTTTCTCCGCCGGCGTGGATCGCCGCGCGCTGGCGGCGCTGCTGCGATTCAATTACATTCCCGATCCCTATTGCATCCATGAGGGCTTTCACAAGCTGCCACCCGCTTCGATTCTCACCCTCCGAACACCTGCGGCGGGGCCGTTACCCCGGCATTACTGGTCGCTGCGCAGCGTGATCGAGGAAGGCTGCGATCATCCTTTTCAGGGTAGCGAGACTGAAGCGATCGAAGTTTTTGAATCCATGCTCAAGGAGGCGGTGGGCCTTCGCATGGTCGCCGATGTACCGCTGGGCGCCTTTCTTTCGGGGGGGGTCGACTCGTCATTGATCGTGGCGATGATGCAGGCGCAGAGCCGCCGCCCGGTGCGCACCTTCACCATCGGCTTCGATGTTGCTGAGTACAATGAGGCGCCGTATGCCAAGCAGGTCGCGGCACACTTGGGGACTGATCACACCGAGATGTATGTTTCAGGACAGGATGCCCTGGAGGTCATTCCATCGCTGCCTGCGCTCTATGACGAGCCATTCTCCGATTACTCGCAAATCCCGACCGCGCTGGTCTGCAAGATGGCCCGCCAACATGTCACGGTGGCCCTTTCGGGAGACGCGGGCGATGAGCTCTTTGGCGGTTACGAACGCTATTTCGTGGGCCGCAGCCTTTGGGAAAAGTTTGCGTGGATGCCGCCGGCGTTGAAACAACTGGCCGCGGGCGCGATGACCGCCCTGCCACCCGCCGCGCTCAATTCGTTAGGCAGCGCCGCCCGTCCGCTGTTGCCGAAGCGGCTGCGCCATGTGCCGTTTGGGGACAAACTGCACAAGCTGGCGGAGGTCGTTGCGGCGCCCGGAATGGAGACGCTGTACCTGAACCTCATGTCCCACTGGAAGCAGCCGGAGCAAGTGGTCATTGGCGGCTCTGATGCCGCCACTGCGATCACCGACAAAGCCGGCTGGCCGCGTGTCAGAGACTTCACGCACCGCATGATGCATCTGGATATGGAGACCTATCTGCCCGGTGACATTCTGACGAAGGTGGACCGAGCGGCGATGGGTGTGAGTCTCGAAGGCCGCATTCCCTTGCTGGATACCCATCTCATCGAGTTTGCCTGGCGGATACCTTTTTCCATGAAGGTACGGGACGGCAAGGGCAAGTGGCTGATGCGCGAAACCTTGTACCGCCATGTCCCCAAGCGCCTGATCGACCGGCCCAAGCGCGGTTTCGGCGTACCCCTGGAGCAGTGGCTGCGGAACGAACTCCGCGAATGGGCGGAAGATCTGCTGAGCGAATCCCGCCTGAAGCGAGAGGGCTTTTTCCACGCCGCACCGATCCGGCAAAAATGGCGTGAGTATCT
>JAXMIV010000173.1:0-8031 GCA_034377045.1 Prosthecobacter sp.
CCAACTGGAAAGTGGCGGCGAGTTGACCGGTCACGATGACATCCTTGCCATCCCGGGCGATGGTCAGGTCGTAGGTCATCGGCGAGGTGGCCTTGGTGGTGTCCGTCTCAGCCAGTTGGAAGAAGCTCCCCGGCAGACTGCCAGCGATGTGTTTGCCCTCCTCGGGGAGGTTGCGAATGTCGAATTGGAATGGGTTCATGACCGCAAAGGTTGAAGCAGAAATGCCAAAAATAGGTGCCTTCTTTCTTCCTACGCCCCTGGTCGATCAGGGGTTGAGCTTGGCCATCAGGGCGCTGACGACATGGGACGGTACGAACTGGTTCACGTTGCCGCCCAACCGGGCGATTTCCTTGACCAACCGGCTGCTAATGTAGGTCAACTCCTCCCGCGGCATCAAGAACATCGTTTCCAAATTGGGTTCGAGTTTTCGGTTCATCAGCGCCAGTTGAAATTCAAACTCAAAGTCCGATACCGCGCGCAAGCCCCGTACCAGGGCGGCAGCGCCCTGCTGCTTCGCGAAGTCTACCAGCAGCCCCTGGAACGGCAGGACCGTCAGGTTCGGGATGTGGTCCGTCGCCTCTCGCACCAGTTCCACGCGTTCCTCCGCCGTGAACAGGCTCTGCTTCGTGCTGTCACGGGCCACCCCGACAATCAATTCGTCGAACAATCCCGCAGCGCGCTGCAAGACATCGAGGTGTCCGTTGGTGATGGGGTCAAAGCTCCCTGGGCAAATGGCGCGGCGCATGATTTTTCGACTGTAGCGGACTCCCGCCAAATAGCCAACATTGATGGTCGCTGTTGGCAACGATGTCGGCCCGATGCACTCTAGGAGTTAATCCTCACGATATCCCATGATCGATCCCCTCCAACTCCTTAGCGCCTACTGTGAGGGGGCCTTTCCGATGGGCCAGGACGATGGGTCGATCGTTTGGTATCGGCCGCCTTGGCGCGGCATTTTGCCGGTTCAGGACTTTCATGTTCCCCGCCGCTTCGCCCGCTACCTGGCCGATTGCCCCTTCGAGATGCGCTGGAACACCGCTTTCGGCGATGTCATGCGCGGCTGTGCTGACCGCGAATCCACCTGGATCACGGATGCGATTCTCAACACCTATCAGGAACTCCACCGCCTCGGCTTCGCCCATAGCGCCGAGGTTTGGCGCGAGAACAAGCTGGTCGGCGGCGTCTACGGCGTTGCCATCGGTGGCGCCTTCTTCGGCGAATCGATGTTCAGCCGCGAGACCCAGGCCTCCAAGGTGGCCCTGACCCGGCTGCAGCAACGCCTGCGGGAGCGGGGCTTCATGCTCCACGACACCCAGTGGACGACCCCTCACCTCGCGCAGTTTGGCGGCCATGAAATCCCCTGCGCGGCCTACCTGGATCTCTTGCGCCGCGCCACCCGCCTACCCGTCACCTTTGATGAACGCCCCCTCGGCACGCAGATCCTCATGCGTTGATCGCTGGATTGCGCCAAATGCACGGCTCCTTACGTAATCAACTTCTCTGTCTTTTGAACTCCCACTCTCACGCCGCTCTCATCATCGCCGGCCATGGCTCCACCCTGAACCCGGATTCCAGCGCGCCCACCCACCTGCACGCGGACGCAATCCGCGCGCGCGGCCTGTTTCGCGAAGTGACCTGCTGCTTCTGGAAGGAAGAACCCTCCATGGGCGAGATCTATGAGGCGGTGGATAGCGACGTCATCTACATCGTCCCAAACTTCATCAGCGAAGGCTACTTTTGCCAGCAGGTGCTGCCGCGTGAATTGCGCCTTGATGGGCCGATCACTCAACGCGGCGGCCGCACCATTTATTATGGCGACCCGGTCGGCATCCATCCGAACATGACCCGCTTGCTGCTCCAGCGCGCGGATGAAGTCGCGACCGGTGTCCCTCGTGACCAAACCAGCCTCGTCATCGTCGGACACGGCACCAACCTCAACGAAAACTCCACCAAGGCCATCCAGGATCAGGTCAGCCTTATCCAGCAAGGCGGCTACGGTTTCGCCGAAGTCATCGACACCTACATGGAGGAGTCGCCCTTTGTCGCTGATTGGCACAAACTTACCACAGCCCCGCATGTCGTCGTCGTCCCCTTTTTCATTGCCGATGGCCTCCACAGCTACCAGGACATCCCGGTGCTGCTCGGTATGACCCAGGAACCGGGCAAAGCCCTGAGCCAGGACGATGTCTTCCGCCACAACCCGATCGAACTTCATGGCCGCAAAGTCTACTACAGCAGCGCCATCGGCACCGAGCCCCTCATGGCCGAAGTCATCCTCGATCAGGTCCATGATTTCGACCAGCGCCATCAGATTCCGCCCGTGACCCTGGCGCCCGCCGATGCCATCCGCACAGCCCTCGCCCGCTGGATCGACCAGGGCCAAACCGCGATCGGTCAGGTGCGCATCCAACCTCACGCCGGCGGCTATCAACTCTGCCACATCGACGATGCCGCCCTCATCGAACGCCGAGAACTCACCCGATTCACCGAGCTTACCGACGCCCGCGACATCGCCCGTTATGATGCCGCAGGCAACTTCCGTTCCCTCAAGACCGCGCCCACGCTCAAGCGTGGCTGGCGGCTTGACCTGCCGGACCTGGCGGCACTCCAACTCGCCCTCGATTTCTTCTATCCCGCATCCCTTGGCAAGGCTCTCAGCTATGAGCACGGCGGGCCTGAAGGCGTTCCATTGCGCAATTTGTTAGTCCGCCAGACTGGTATGTACCGCTTTGCCAACCAGATCACCGATCACCAGGCCAATGAGATCATCGGCCGCTGCTGCAATACCGAATCCTGCTGCCTCCGCCGCATCATCTTTCCCCTCAGCGATACCCAGGCCCTCAGCGGCCCCTCGGTGCTGAAACTCAGCGAGCAAGCAGGCCACGCCACCAGCGTTAAGGACTCCATTCCCCTCATCTGCATGGAGGCCTGCACCCACATCGTCTCCGAAGCCCGCAAAGTCGCCCGCGAAAATCAGGAAACACTAGCGTAACCATCACCCCTCGTCCCATGAAACTCCTCGCCTTCCTTTTCCTCGCCATGACCGCGCTCACCGCAGCCGCCGCTGACGGCATCTCTGAAATCTCCCTGACGACCATCGATGGCAAGGCCGCCTCAACCAAGGACTATCAGGGCAAGGTGCTCCTCGTCGTCAATGTCGCTTCCGAGTGTGGCTACACCGGCCAGTACGCCGGCCTGCAGGCTTTGCATGAAAAGTATAACAAAGAGGGCTTCGCCGTTCTTGGCTTCCCCTGCAACGACTTCGGCGGCCAGGAACCCGCCGCCGAGGCCGACATCAAGACCTTCTGTGCCACCCGCTACAACGTCACCTTCCCGATGTTCGAAAAGGTCAAAATCACCGGCCCCGCCAAACACCCGCTCTACGCCGCGCTGACGGGCACAAGCGCTCCCTTCCCCGGCGACGTGCAGTGGAATTTCACCAAGTTCCTCATCGGCAAAGACGGCAAAATCCTCGCCCGCTTCGAGTCCGACGTCGAACCCGACAGCTCTCAGGTCGCCGATGCGATCAAAGCGGCGCTCGGGAAGTAACGCATTGTCGGGGGCAGAAGACGATTAACCCACCAGGGAAACAAATTCCTCAACGGTAAGCCCGCTGGAGCGAATCAGGCTGCGCAAAGTACCTTTGGCGACCTCTCGATGATCCGGGACTGACAAAGTTGCGATGTGCCCCTCCTTGATTAGGATCATGTGGCTTCCTCGCTGCCGCTCCAGTTGCCACCCGTCTCTGGTGAACACCTTCACCACTTCGCGCCCGCTCATTATCGGCAAGGAGGCCATTAAACGACGACCTCAACTTGCTCAGTTTCAATCGTCAGAGGCATGCCGCGTTCAGCCCGTACTTCGAGACATGCCGCTATGGCTTCACGGATATTCACCAGGGCCTCTGCCCGTGTCTGGCCCTGACTGACGCAGCCAGGGATGGACGGGCACTCGATAATCCAAATGCCATCCTCGTCCTGATCGAGAGTCGTCACGAATTTCATGCCTCTATGGTATCCATTTTCCAGGATTTGAAAAGTGCCCATTCACGGCACCCCCAGCCTACGCCCCCCGCAACTTCGACACATCATAGAGGCTCATCATCGAGGCCATCACCTCTTCTTTGCGCCCCTGCTTCAGCGCATCAAAGGTCGTGAATTTCCCCGGCACAAACGTGAAGTGCCCTGAGCGCGTGCGACGCAGTGACGTCAGGTGCGCGCCGCAGCCGAGTTTGGCGCCGATGTCATGCGCATAGGTGCGCACATAAAATCCCTTGCTGCACACCACGCGGAAATCCACGTCCGGCAACGCCGTCTTCTGAATCTCGTAATCATACACGCGCACAAAGCGCTCCTTGCGCTCCACCTCCAGCCCCTTGCGCGCCAGCTTGTACAAGGGCACCCCATTGATCTTGATGGCGCTCACCATCGGCGGCATCTGATAAAAATCACCCTTGAAGGCATCGAAGGCCGCCGCGATTTCCGCATCCGTCAGCGCCGGCACTTCGCGCACTTCGCGCACCTCTCCCTCGCGATCCTGCGTGCTTGTGGTTATACCCAGTTTCAGGCTGCCGGTATATTCCTTGTCCTCGCTCATCAGCAAGTCCTGCAATTTTGTGCCCGTGCCGATCACCAGAATCAGCATGCCCGTGGCCATGGGATCCAGCGTCCCGCAGTGGCCGATTTTTTTTGTTTCCAGACAACGCCGTGCCACGGCCACGACATCATGCGAAGTCATGTCCGGCGCTTTGTCGACTAAAAGAACGCCGTTAAGAGATTCTGCTGACTTCATGTTCGAGTGCTGTCAAAAAAGTGTCTGCCGCCGCGGCAATAGGTCCTGGCATGCGCGCGCCAGCGGCCATCTTGTGGCCACCGCCGCCGAACCGCGCGCACACGGCTGAAACATCCAGCCGGGTATCCTTGGACCGCGCGCTCACGCGGACCTTGCCGCCGGGCAATTCCTCAAAAATCACCGCGCTGACCACGGTGTCGATCATCCGCAGCGTATCAATAATCCCTTCGGTATCGCCCGGGTCCATCTGCACGCGGTCCATCAGCGTCTGTGTCAGTTGCCAGCTCGCGATCCGTCCGTCCGCGCGAAACTCCATTTCGTTCAGCATCGCCCGCATCAATTCCAGCCGCCGCAGCGGATACGTCTGATACAGCAATTGCGACAACCGTGCGGTGTCCAGCCCCGCCTCCATCATCTCACCAACAATCCGGTGGCTGCGCGCCGTCGTGCAGGAAAATTGAAAAGACCCCGTGTCGGTCGAAATCGCCGTGAACAAATTTTGCCGCACCTCGTCATCCATCGGAAATCCATGCGCCGAGAGCAAATCATAGACGATCTGCCCCGTCGCCGGCTGCGTCGCATCGATGTGATTGAAGTTCCCATACGCCGGATTCGTCGCGTGATGATCCAAGTTCACGAGCACCGGCGCCCGGCTCAGCGCCACCATGCAACCCTGGCCAATGCGTTCATGCGTCGCCGTATCCAGAGCAACCGCCAGATCAATCTCCAGCGGCTCACCAGTCGGTTGTTGCACCGTCTCAGTGCCCGGCAGAAAAGTGAGATTGGATGGCACCCCATCCTCCAGCAGCGCGTACACAGTCTTGCCCAAGGCGCGCAGACTCAGCGCCAGGCCCAGCACCGAGCCCACGGCATCACCATCAGGCCGGACGTGAGCCACCACGCCGATGCGGGTGGCCTGATGCAAAAGAGGTGCGATTTCCGCGAGACTGTTATTCATTGTATCGTGATCTCAATAGAGGCCGTCGTTCTTCAGGATCGGATCCACTTCGCCCTCCGGCAGTTCAGGCCCTGGCGGCGGCAGGTTGTCGATCGCATTCAGAATGCGCACCCCTTTTTCGATCGTCGAATCCAGGCGGAAAAAAAGCGTCGGTGAATGCTTCATGATCACGCGCTTGTGCAGCGCCTTCTGCAGAAAGGCCCGCTCCTTGGCGAGCTTGTGGATCACGCCCGCCTTCTGGTCATCCGGACCCATCACTCCCACATACACAAAGCACTGCTTCAGGTCGGGTGTCGGCCTAACATCATGAATGGTCACGATGCAGCCGCCAAAGCTGTAATCCTTCTCCAGGATCATGCTCAGCTCACGCTTCACCAGTTCGCCGACACGTTGGACTCGATGGCTCATAGGTAGGGGGGGTCAGTGGAGTGAAGTGGACCGGGGTCGGTGAAGCCTGGGGAGCCCGTAACGGCGCGCCCTCGTTCAATCACCGGCCGCCGGGTTTAGAGCGCCTGCCGAATCTTCTCCAGCTCGTAACATTCAATGACATCGCCTTCTTCGTAATCGCTGAAACCTGCCAGCCGGATGCCGCACTCGAGGCCGTTGCGCACTTCGGGCACTTCCTCGTGAAAGCGCCGCAGTGTGTCCATGGCGCCATCGTACACCGCCTGCCCGTTGCGGGTCACGCGGGCGCGCTGCTTGCGGTCCATCCGGCCATCCGTGACCACCGATCCGCCCACATAGCCCTTCGTGACCTTGAAGACCTTCAGCACCTTCGCGTGGCCGATGACCTTCTCGCGCGTCACCGGGTCCAGGAGGCCCAGCATCGCCTCCTTCACCTGGTCCACCAATTCATAAATGATGGAGTAAAGCTTGATCTGCACGCCTTCGCGCTTCGCCACCGCCAGCGCCTTGTTCTCCACCTTGACGTTGAAGCCCAGGATCACCGCGTCTGACGCACTCGCCAACAACACATCGGACTCATTGATCGATCCCACGTCCGCGTGCAGGATTTCCTGGTTCACCTTCTCGCTCGTCACCTCGGACAGGCTCTTCGAGATTGCCTCCACCGAACCCTGGACATCCGTCTTCAACACCAGCTTCAGGGCCTTCTTGTTCCCTTCCTCGATGCTCGCAAACAGATGCTCCAGCGTCGAGCGCCGTACCGTCGTCAGCTTCTTCGTGCGGATCTCTTCAAGCCGCTCCTCGCTCAGCTTCTTCACCACGCGCTCAATTTCCATGACGACGACCTCGTCGCCCACGTGCGGCATGTCGCTGAAGCCAATCGCCTCGATCGGCATCCCGGGACGCACTTCCTTGACGTTTTCGCCGTGGTCATTGATCAACGCCCGGATCTTGCCCCAATGCGGGCCGCAGATAAAGGACTGCCCCACCTTCAGCGTCCCCTGCCGGACGATCACCGTCGCCACCGGACCCTTGCCCGCGACCATCGATGATTCGATCACGGTCGCCCGTGGCGAAGCCTTCGGATCCGCCTTCAATTCCAGCACTTCCGCCTGCAAAGACATCGTTTCCAAAAAGCTGTCCAGCCCCAGGCCGGACTTCGCCGAAACTTCCATGCACTCCGTATCGCCACCCCAGTCCACCGGCGCCAGGCCGATCTCCTGAAGCTGACCCTTCACCCGCATCACATTCGCCGCCGGCAGATCGCACTTGTTGATGGCGATCATGATCGTCACATCCGCCGCCTTCGCGTGGCTCAGCGCCTCCCGCGTCTGTGGCATGATCCCGTCATCCGCCGCGATCACCAGCACGACGATGTCCGTCACATTCGCACCGCGCGCCCGCATCCCCGAAAACGCCGCATGGCCCGGAGTATCGATAAACGTAATCGGCCGGCCGTTGTGAAACACACTGTACGCGCCGATGTGCTGCGTGATCCCGCCCGCCTCGCCGCTCACCACCGTCGTCTTGCGGATCGCGTCCAGCAGCGATGTCTTGCCGTGGTCCACGTGGCCCATGAACGTGATGATCGGCGCCCGCAGTTCCAGTTTCTCTTCCGCTACTTCCTCCACCACCTGCGCTATCGGCTCCACGATCACCTCTTCGATCTTGTGCACGCCGCCGCCCTTTTCGCGCTTGTCACGCTCCAGCTTAAAGCCGTGCTTCTCACAAACCTTCTCCGCCACGTCGATATCGATCGCCTTCTCCGCATTCGCCACGAAGACCTTCAGCGTGATCAGGTCCGAAATGATCTTGAACGGCTTCAGCCCCATCTTCTCCGCCAATTCCTTGACGATGATCGGTGGCTTCAAATGAAT
>JAXMIV010000174.1:0-6832 GCA_034377045.1 Prosthecobacter sp.
GATGAGGCGGAACTCGGCATCAGCACCATCGTGATTGGTGAGGCGTTTGAATTCCCCCGTCTGTTTATTGACGATGGTCACCTGGACTTTGCCGTCGTATTCGGCCATGCCATTGAGTGCCCAGTCTCTCAATACATCCGCCTGGGTTTGCTCAGGATGTTTGACTCTCAGCAGGAAGGGATTTTTGCTCCACGCCGCCCCATAGCGGCCCTCCGGATAAGCAGCCGGAATCGCCGGCTTGGCCGCTTCCTCAGCACCTGTGGCGACGGTGAGAAGCAGCAGAATCATCGAAGTGGCGAGCGCTTTCATGTCGGGGGCAGGCGGAACCATTTCTGAACGGTCATATTGACGATGACCTGACTCGTGTCCTCCTCGTTCGGAACCATGGACAACGCTGGAATGCTGATGAAGGTGTTGGGCTCCTGGATGCCATGCAGCCACTTTAAGACCGCTGCCAGATCACCCTTCGCTTCCACCGTCATGGATGAAGACGTCATGCCGGGCCGTTCACTTGGTTCCATCGGCTGAACTTGAACGGTCACACTGTGGCTGGAGGCGGAATCGCGAATCAAGTTCAGAACGGTCAGGTCCGCCTCGCTGCGCTTCGTATACATGGGCTGCTTCTGCTGAAGCCAGGCTGAGCGCTGCTCCCACGAGTCCTTTTCCGCCAAAAGCTCATGCGCCTCCGCCCGCCGCGTATCGAGAGCCAGGGACCGTACATCCACCCGCTGCTTCCACGCCTTGAGTTGGGTCAGCCCCACAAAAGCACCACCGGCGATCATAACCACGCCGAAACCCAAGGCCAGTCGTTGTTCCCGTTTGGTCATGGCGTCGGCACCTCCGCAGTCGTGTTGGCGGCCAGGGGATCGCCGGGGCGTGCTTCGGCGCGGAATGTCGCGCGGCCGTCCGGCAAGTTCGTCGGTTGCGGAAAGTCCCAGGTCCAGCGCGTAAAGGCCGGCGCGGCCACCAGCCTTTCGCGAAACTCAATCGCGTGATTGAGCGACGATGCTTCGCCGTCGAGAACCATGCCGTCCTCGCGCACTTCGAAGCGGGTGAGTCGAATGTTTTCCTCCGGCAACAACAGCACCAACTGATAAAAAGCCTCCACCGGATAACGGTCCGGTGTGATGGCGGAATTCAAATCCTCCCAGGCCGCGCGCGCATCCCGGATCGACATCAATTGCGCCTCCTGGGCATCCAGCGCCTTTTCCTCATCCGCGATTGCCTTTTCGCGCAGTCCGACCCGGGCGCCAAACGCCGCCAGGGCCGCGACGATGACAAAGGCAAAGGCCATGGCACCCATTAGCACCATGCGGCGCTGCTGCCGTTCGTGGCGCAATTGCACCACGGGCGGCGGCACCATGCGCGCGGGTTGGGTCGGCAACACTGGCGGCTCATCCTTCCGCAGCGTCACCGGCAGATCCAGGGCGTTTTCAAAGCTGACCGGAATCACCTCCTCCGTCTCATCGGCTGCCACCACACACAAGCTCTGCAAGGTCGGCAGCAAGCCGCTCAATTCCAGAGACGCCAGCACGCACCGCACCTCGGCTGCGGCGTCCGCATCCAAAACGCGGGCGGCGAGCGCCTGGCAGTGGATCGGCTGCCCGCTTTCGTGAGGAACCGCCATCACGAGATTGCCACCTTCCCGCCAGATCAGCACCTCACCGGGGTGCAACGTCCGAAAGGCGACCGAAGGCGCGAACTTGGCATCATTGCCTTCCTCCAGGATAGCCGGTGGCAGGCCGGCCATCTGCACGAAGGCCGCCGTTCGCTGATCACGCTCGTCCGTCCCCAGCGAGTAGACCTCGAAATTCTGCGGGTGGGCCGTTTCATTGGTGAATCCCGCGGCCTCCAGTTCCAACTGCACCGCCGCTTCGCGCCGTGCCTGATCCACTCCCTGAAACCGCATCGGGATTGAAACCGTGCCGCGGGCGGGCAGGGCGATCCAGTTCGTCCCCCGCCGGGACCGGGATTCGGCATCCACCTGCGCCACCTGGGTCCCCTTGACGCGCCACGCCCTGAAACCCTCTTCATGGGGAATGAGCATCAGGTCGTCAGAATATTTCATGGATGAGCAATGTAAGGTAACGATTCTACCGGGTGCTCGTCAAAGCGCAAGGCAGGAAGGGAGACAGACCTGCCACCTGACAAGTTCAAAGATCGCCGCACCGCTTCAAAGAAAAGACTTTGATACACCACATCATCCGGGACCATCGCAGCCATTCACTTCGTCATCGCCACCAGCGGTCGCTTTCCCATTGACCACAGCACCGAGGCCGTCTCGACCGTTCGCGCCAACGATGCATGCGGCTTCGCCTGCCTTCCGCTGATGACCCATAATCTGGCAAGAGCGAAAGGTTCGATTGAACATTGCAATGCTCGCGTTTCCTGCTAAAGTAAATAGCTCGTGCAAAATCCGCCGTTCCCCGCCTGCCAAGCCTCTGGCCCATGGGGATCGCTGGGGACAAATGGGGATTCCAAATCCCCCATCCCAATCCTTTGATCCTCAACGATTTTCACCCAAACCCCTACCCCGGCGCTGAAAAATAAATCTCCCCATGCGTCTCTTCCTTCCCCTCTTCTGCTCCGTCTCTCTGGCGGCCGCTGAGCCCGAATTCACCCTCACGGCCGACTCCAGACCACAGCCCGGCATACTCACCGGCACGCTTCTCAAGGACACCTATACCGCCTCAGAAAACAGCGTCTACCCCGGCACCGTGCGGGAATACCAGATCTATCTCCCCCATGGTTTTGACAAGTCCAAGGCCGCGCCCTTCATGGTGTTCCAGGACGGCGTCATCCACCAGGCCCCCGTCGTCTTCGACAACCTCATCGCTAAAAAAGACATTCCACCTATCGTCGGCCTCTTCATCAAGCCCGGCGTCGTTCCCGCTGCCAACGACAATGCCCTGCCGCGCTTCAACCGCAGCTACGAGTACGACAGCATCACCGTCACCTACTCCCAATTCCTGATCGATGAATTCCTGCCCGCCCTCGAAACAAAACACGGTCTGAAATTCAGCACCGATCCCAACGATACCGCCATCTCCGGCAACAGCAGCGGCGGCATCTGTGCCTTCATGGCCGCCTGGCATCGCCCGGATCGCTTCCGCCGCGTCTTCACCGGCGTCGGCACCTACGTCGGCATTCACGGCGCCGACCAGCTTCCCGTCCTGATCCGCAAGATCGAACCCAAACCCCTCCGCGTTTTCCTCCAATCCGGCACCGGCGACAACAACCTCTACTGCGGCGACTGGTGGATGGCCAACCAGATGATGGAACGCAGCCTCACCTGGGCCGGTTACGACGTCAACCACGCCTGGGGCGAAGGCGGCCATAACCAAAAGCACGCCAGCCAAATCTTCCCCGACGCCATGCGCTGGCTCTGGCGTGATTGGCAAACGGACAAAACTATCAAAGCCAACGCCAAAGCAGAATCCAAATGGAAGGGTTATGAGATACTAACGGCCGGTGATTGGCAGGCCATTCCCTCCTCCAAACCCGTTGGTGTTCGCACGTTGGCATCCAATCTGACGGGGGACATCTATTACTACGACAGCCTCAAACCTGCGATCTTCAAACTAGCTGTCGATTCCACTAAACCCGAGATCTTCAAGTTCCAGCCGGGCGGTCCTGACAGTATCTTCTCGTCCTCTCTCGCTTTCAGTGCCGACGGCCGTCTCTGTTGCGCGTTTGGATTGAACTTCAAAAGCTACAGCGAGACCAACGAAAAAGCGATAAACCTGAATGCCTTTCCTGGCGCCAGAGCCCTTGCCATCAGTCATTCAGGCCGAGCATACTTTGGCCCGGATGGTCCCTACTCCTTTGATCTCTCGACCCAGCCAGGTCCTGACCTCTTCACCAAGCCTACTGTGAGTGAAAGGGAATTTCTCGGCGGCGGAACTCACTTCTGCCTTACCCCTGATCAAACCCTCCTCTACTCCACCAGCGACATGTACCGCAAAGGCAGCATCATCTCGTGGCAGATCCAGAGCAACGGTACCGTGGCCAATGGTCAAGTTTACGGCATCCTTGAGATGCCAGTCACAATCCCCCTAGAGGCAGGTGGTCTCTGCGTCGACACCGAAGGCCGCCTCTACGTCGCCACCTCCCTTGGCATTCAAGTCTGCGATCAGGCCGGCCGCGTGAACTTCATCATCCCCACCCCAAAGCCACCCTACGACTGGGGTGCGCTAAGTTTCTGGACCACTAAATAAGGGAATAGCATCATGAGAAGCGTGATCCGAAAACGTTACAGCAGTGATTTTAGAGAGCAGGCAGTGGAATTGGTCCGTCTTGGCAAAAGCGTGTCCCAGGTGGCTGAGGAGCTTGGTATCGGCACCAGTGTCCTCTACCGTTGGACCGAGGCTCAACGCCAGGGCACGACACCGGCGCAGATCGGCGGTGGAGTCCAGCGAGCCGTAGGCGAGGTGGACGCAGCCGCCGATCTGCGCCGCCTGCGCCACGAGAACGCCCACCTGCGCCTGGAGAATGACATTTTAAAAAAGGCCGCTGTCATCCTCGGCACTCAACCCCAAGCCAAACCCGCGCCATGATCTTGCAACTGCAACGCCAAACCCATGGCAGCACCCGCCAAATTTGCCAGGCTCTGGCGCTGCCTCGCAGCAGCTTCTACCACGCGGCCCGAGCCACTCCCACTCAGAGGGATGACGCCTCCATGGGCGAGCTCATTGAAGCGATCTTTAAGCGCAACCGCCGCCGCTACGGCTACCGCCGCATCTGCCAGGAACTCAGCGATCACGACATCGTGTGCGCTCCCTCCCGGCTGCGCCGCATCATGCAGCAGCGTGGCCTGCGCGCCATCCAGCCGAAGAACTACCTGCCCAAAACCAGCGATGGGAGAGCTGACCGGCCTTGCCCCAATCTGCTGGCCCAGGAGCCACGGCCCACGCGTCCTGACCAAGCCTGGGCGGGCGACATCACCTTCATTCCCACGGCCTCCAGTTGGCTTTACTTGGCCGTGGTAATCGACCTCTGTTCACGCCGCATCGTGGGCTGGAGTCTGGCCACACACATGCGCTCAGAGCTCGTTGTGCAGGCGCTGCAACAGGCCTTGCAAGCCCGGCCCCAAGCCAAGGGCGCCCTCTTCCATAGCGACCGCGGCAGCCAGTACGGCAGCAGTGCTTTTCGCGCCGTGCTAGCGGGGGCAGGCCTGCGCCAAAGCATGTCCGCACGCGCTAACCCCTATGACAACGCCTGGAGCGAATCCTTCATTGGCACCCTCAAGCGCGAGATGCTCCAAGGCGGCTGCTTCGAAGATGCCACCGATGCCAGACTGGAACTCTTCGAGTACATCGAGGGTTACTACAACCATCAGCGCAAGCATTCCGCCATCGGATACCTCACTCCCAACCAGTTCGAAACTCAACACATCAACCTCAACTAAGCGACACCGGTCCAAGAATGCGTTGCATCTCAGACGTCTGCTTCGGCGGCAAAGACCTCTCCGAACTCTTCATTGCCTGCGGCGACACCATCTACAAGCGCCCCACCAAGGTCCATGGCATCGTCAGCGGCCAGATGCCGCCCATCAAGCCGGCGGCGCCGAAGCTCTGAGGCCGGTCTGGCCGCCATTTCTCCCCCGCGCATGATCCCCGCCCCTTGCATTCCGCGCACTGACGGTTAGATCGTTCTCATCATGGCCAAGGAAAAGCCCGCTTCTCTGAAAAATCTCACCCTGCTCGGCAAGGAGCATCTGCCGTCTGGAGGCGGATTTTTGATCCTGCCCAACCAGCTCCATCAGGTGGATCTGCTGCGGCTAGAGACGATTCTGGAGGGACGGAGAATCGTGTGCCTCGTCGAGGAAGGCGCCGCCTTGCATCCGTTGCTGCGGGCGCACCTGGAACAAGAAAACGTGCATGCTCTCGCCGTCGTGCTCGATGATGCAAACGCTGGTGTTTTCCGGAAAGAGGTCACTGAGAAAATCGACAAGGGGGCGGTGATCATTTACCTGCCTGCCGAGGCCGCCGCCATCAATGCCTGCGCGTCCAACGTCCCGGGCGCCAAGCTCGACTTTCTGCTCAAGGCCGATGTGCCGGTCCTGCCCCTTTACGTGCAGCACAGCACCAGCATCGCCCTCGATATTGAATCCGCCTACGATGAGGGTGACGTGATCATGGCGTTCGGCGGGCTTCTCCAGGGCGAGGACCTGACACTGCCGGCCTACCAGGAAGTGCTTTTTGTGCTGGCGGAACAATGTTTCTCCGCACACCGGGCACTGAACATGCACTTGGCCTACGCCTTGATCCGAGGCTTCAAGAAACATGGCACCCGCAACGTCGTCGTCGATGGCAAGGACGACAAGGAATTGGGCTTTGACAAGATCCTGGCTGTCGCGATTGCGCTTTCGAAGAACATCAAGGCCGATACTTCGAAAAGACGCGTGGGCATCATCCTGCCCCCGGGAGCGGCCGGCCTTATCGCCAATGTGGCGGTACTCCTGGCTGGCAAGATCCCGGTAAATCTCAACTTCACCGCCGGCCGCGCCGCCGTGGAGTACGCCATCAAGAGTTCCGATATCGACCGCTTCATCACGGCGGACATCTTTGTGCGCAAGATGCAAAGCTTTCCCTGGCCGCCAATGCGGCAGCTTTTGCTGATTGAGCGCACCATTCCGCTGCTCAAATCCAAAATCGCTCTTTGGCTGGGACTGAGCAAGGTCCTGCCCGCCGCCGTCCTTGCGGCGGTGCTCGGCGTGCCGCGCAAGGGCGGCAACCAGGAGGCCCTGCTGCTTTTCACCAGCGGCAGTTCCGGCAATCCCAAGGGCGTTGCGCTCACCCACCGCAACATCATGTCCAATGTCATTCAGTTC
>JAXMIV010000175.1:0-3573 GCA_034377045.1 Prosthecobacter sp.
TGTCCGAAATCGATGCGCGCTTCGGCCCGAGCGGCGCGCAGGGCGTGCCGCTCACGCCGGGGCGCTCGATCGCGGTCGATCCGCAGAGCATTCCCTACGGCACGCCGGTCTGGCTGGCCACGCAGGGCGCCACGCTGAACCTGCAGAAGCTGGTGATGGCGCAGGACAC
This sequence comes from Prosthecobacter sp., assembly GCA_034377045.1. Taxonomy (GTDB): domain Bacteria; phylum Verrucomicrobiota; class Verrucomicrobiia; order Verrucomicrobiales; family Verrucomicrobiaceae; genus Prosthecobacter. The sequence goes on from JAXMIV010000175.1 coordinate 170, forward strand.
CGGCGGCGCCATCGTGGGCGCGGTGCGTGCCGACCTGTTCACCGGCTGGGGTGGCTGGACCGACGAGGCCTACCTCACGGCCGCGGCGCTCAAGCAGCCGCTGCAGATGTGGGCGCTGCTGCCGCGCTGACGCAGAAGCCACCGGCTGCCAGGGTGGCCGCCACAGGGCGCGCGTCCTCCCGCCGGGCAGGCCATGTCGATCTGGCGTACCGTCGTTCGTCGATGGGATACGGGGCGCCCACAGGGGGCGCGCCGACCGGTCAACCCAACAGGAGTGAAGACATGTCCTACATCGATGGTTTCGTGATCGCAGTCCCCACCGCCAACAAACAGAAGTTCATCGAACACGCGCGCCATTTCGACGGCTTGTTCATCGAGCTGGGCGCCATCCGCGTGATCGAGGGATGGGGCGACGACGTCCCCGACGGCAAGGTCACCGACTTCCGCCGCGCAGTCCAGGCCACGGCCGAGGAGACGGTGGCCTTCTCGTGGGTCGAATGGCCGGACAAGGCCACGCGCGACGCCGGCATGAAGAAGATGATGGAAGACCCGCGCATGGACCCGTCCACACCCGGCAACCCGCCCATGCCCTTCGACGGCAAACGCATGATCTTCGGCGGCTTCGAACAGGTGGTCGAAGTCAAGACTTGAGCGGTGTGGGGGGACGCAGCCCCCTGAATGCCCGCCTTTGCCGCGGCTACCATGGTGGTCAACGGTCTGAAGCGGACATCGAGAAACCTCAAATGAATTCTTCCTCAGTGCGGTGCCCATGCTGCGGTTGTCGCACGAAGGGGGCACTATGTGACTTCGAGATTTGCCCAGTTTGTTTTTGGCAAGATGATGGCCAGAACGATGGCACCGCTAACGAGGTCTGGGGCGGTCCAAACAAAGGCCTGGGCCTTACGCAAGCAAGATTGAATTTCGCCGCGTTTGGCGCGGTCAGCGAAGATCTTCGGACTCATGTGAGACCGCCCGACGCCAGTGAAGTTGATGCCTAGCGGGGAAGCTTCGAGGCCCGCCCGTTGCAGTCCTTCAAGCCGCAAGGGCAATGGCGTCCAGCGGACTTCCACTTCTGACTGGTACGCCCACTAGGGGCAGGGCGCGCACCAGCACGGCTTTGCCTGTGGCGTCCACGCCATGAACGGCGAACACGTTCTTGGCGAGATCGATTCCGATGGTGACAATGCTCATGGACTTCCCCTTCCAACAAACGAGTGAGTTGATGAGAGATCGAATTTCCCATCGTGGCACTGTGTTGCCGTACCCCGCAAATGCGCGGATCACCCGGGACGGGGAAGCCCCTTTCATTCGTTAGGCGCTATGTGAGCGATCCGGACCCACTCACGCACGCAGAAGTACTAGCCGCATATGGCCGCAAGAGCGCGGCGGTAGAGCTGCTGCGGGACGCAATCGATCGCAATCCGGAGCGCCGTGACCTCCGCGAGCGCCTTAACGCATTGACGACCAAGCGTACGCTACCCGCGGGGAATCGCCTCGTAGTTGTGTTTCATCTCACGATGGCCTGGGTTCTCCTACTTGCTTGCGGCGGACTAGTGTTTGGCGCTCCAGTGTCGCTTGCTCGTCTGTTTGACAACCTACCCCCAGGAGACTTCAGCAACTGGGAGATAGTCTGGTTCTTGGTGGGATTGCTCATCGTGGTTGTTCTCTTGGCCATAGCGTGGGTTTACCTCTTTCTAGTCGTTTGGTTCAGCTATCTTGGGCTTCTCCCAAACGACCTACGGAAAAGCGTTGAGGAGCGAGTGCCATCCATGCTGAATATCGTGGCCTTCGAGCCGGCCTACACCAAAGTTCGCAGTTGGTTCCTCCGCGATGATGGCGCCTGACAGCACGCTGTTGACCGACGCCTCCAGCTTGCTGCGCTGCGTATGCGGCGCAGCAAAACGCGAACATCAGTCCCCATGAACCTGCCTATCGGCACTTCCCAAGGACTGCCTCGCTGGGCGGGGCTGGCAATCGCTTGGGGCATAACGTTCGTCTGCGTGGGCTTCGGTGCATACGAATGGGTCAACCCGGGCGCACTGTCTGCTTCAGGTCAAACGGCTTCTCTCTTCTCTTCTGCTCGAGACTTTATCGGCCCGCGAGGCGTCGCGGTAGTTCATTTCGCTCTCGCGGTTCCTGCAGCTCTGATCGCTCTTAGCATTCAGCTTCACCGAAAGGTGGGAGCAATGAGGGCTAACAATTCCATCGGGAGCGGATCGCCTTCGGTGCCCGCTCATGTCAAACGTTAGGTGCCTGATGCAATTCGCAGCTTGGCTAGTGTTCTTCGCTGTTTATGGGGCACTAGCTGCATACCTGATGTGTTGGTTCAGCGTGCGCCGGATACGGCACCAAAACGACCCCTCAAGGCCTCGGGTTTGGATTCCAGTCCTCGCCGGAATGATCTGTCTTGCCGTTGTTCCTCCGATAGTTGAGGTCACTGTCCGCCTCCATGTCGAAGAAGCGCTAACCAAAAGCAATCTTGGTCTTGCGGCGTTCATGGTGCTTTGGGTTGCATCGTTCGTACCCGGTGCAATCAAGAGCCGTCGCATGCTCCAAGCCGCAGGCATTGATCCCGATGCAAGCACCTAACGGGGCAACCAAGGTGGACGCCTTCGGCGCCGCTTGTTTTTTGCATGAGGCGTCATGAAGCCCGACCGCGTACTCACAATCAACGACTACTACGATGGCCCTCGCCTCGGGGTTGCAGAGTTGCATGGCGCGCCGCATATCTACGAAGCCGAGTTCGACCACAGCACCGAGGAGTTTGGCGACACATACTGGCTATCGCCAATCGACAATGAATTGCTCGCACTGGTGCTTGAAGATTGGCAAATATGGGAGCGCTGGGAAGCGGCCTACAGGCATGGAGGAGTCTCAGTCGACACTCATCCTGCACTGCCGCAGGACAGCCCCCGGCACGAGGAACTAAAGCGCGCCATAGGCGAGCGACTCAAGACCGACCCCAACAATCGCCGCTACCTGCGCGGAACATTCAGAAAAGCACCCACAGGCTCGTCCTGGGACGGAATGCTAGTTGAGTGGCTTGCACCGTGATGCCTAACCCTTCGCTTGCTGGCGAAGAGCGGCCTCGCCACCCCGTCCTCTTTCAGGGCAACGAGCGCCGTCGTGAAAACCATGTGCTGATCATCGAAGGGCGACCCGCCGCCTTGGGCGTCAGTCCAAAGCCCTGCGGCGGCAGGTTGTTCAGCACCGCCGCCGGCCGCTCGGTCACGAGGCGGCTGGCTTCGTGGTCGCCCACCAGGCGGCGCGCCACCGCCAGCCCCTCGGTCAGTCGCGGCAGGCGCCGGCCGGTGGAGTGTGCGTCGGTGGCCAGCAGGTGGGTGTGGCCTTCGCCTATGAAGCGCTCGCCCCAGTACCGGGCGCGTTTGCCAAAAACGCCCGTC
>JAXMIV010000176.1:0-3492 GCA_034377045.1 Prosthecobacter sp.
GCGGCAGGGAGGCTCAGGGTGGTGACGCCGGGCATGGGCATGGGGGTGGGCTTGAAGCTGTCGCCCCACTTGAGATTGTCCGGGGCGAGGTCCTCGGTGCTGTCGAGAATCTGCTGCCAGGTGATCTGCTGGCCGGTGTAGGCGGCATCGCGGCCCAGAATCGCCACCAACGTTGAAAGCATCATGCGATCGCCATCATTGACGACGGTGCCTTTGCGGATGGAGTTGAAGAGCGCCTCATGCTCGAGGTCATACATGTTCTTCTCTTCGCCTTTGTAACGCCAGCGCTTCGGTCCGTCGATGTAGGGCGCGGAGCCCTTGCCGATGACGAGGCTGCCTTTTTCGCCGCGAATGTTATCGATGTTGTTACCCTGGCAGCCTTTGATCTGGCGTGAACCAAAATTGGCGATGACACCGTTGTCCCACTCATAGGTCGCGTGGAAGTGATCGAAGATGTTGCCGTCCTCGGCAGGCACCTGGCGGCCGCCGGTGCCAATGCAGTTGGTGGGCGGCTTGTCGCCCATGGCCCAACAAATTTTGTCGATGCTGTGCACGGCCTGCTCCACCAGACTGTCGCCGCTAAGCCAGGAGAAGTTGTACCAGTTGCGCATCTGCCATTCGACATCGCTCATGCCCGCGGGACGGGCGCTGGCGGCGGGCATGGGCTTGACGGGGCCAGTGTAGTAGGTGCCGTAAATGCTGGTGATCGCGCCAATCGCTCCATCTGCCAGACGCTTGAAAGCTTCCAGGCGGGAGGTGCTGTAGCGCCAGCAGAATCCAGCGACCAGATTCAGCTTCTTCTCCTTGGCCTTGTTCACCGCGGCCATGGCTACGTGGTAACCGACGCTATCGACCGCCATCGGCTTTTCGCAGAAAATGTGCTTCCCAGCCTCAACCGCCGCCGTGAGGTGCTGGGGCCGGAATCCTGGAGGCGTGGCGAGCAGGACGACATCAACGCCGCAGTCGATCAGCTTTTGATACGCATCCAGACCGACGAACTTCTTGTCCTCTTTGACGTCGACGCGATCGGCGAATTTCTGGTTCAGGCTGGCGAGGCTGCCTTCGATCTGCTTGGCATCGATATCCGCCACGGCGACGAGTTTGGTGTTGTAATCCGCGCCCAGGGCCTGGGAGGCGGCGCCGGTGCCACGACCGCCGCAACCGATCAAACCGATGCGCAAGGTCTCATTCGAATCGGCTTTTTTCTCAGCGCGCAGAGTGCCTGTAGCGGTGAGGATGACGGGCGCCAGGAGCGCGCCACTACCGGTCTGGACAAAGCCGCGGCGGGAAAGGAGGGAATCAGTGGACATGGTTGGGGAAGAGAAAGGACGAGCCATAATAATCGTGCCCGCCCGCCCCATTATTTCAGGCGTTGCGGGCTCGCGGAAGGCGTCGTCGCCCGGTCGCATCGACGAGCCTAGGCGATCCTGCCCAGGAAATTGGTCTTGCTGCTGCTGTCGCCCGTCATTTCGCCTGCGGGGGCAGCGGATTCACCGGCGGCGGATTCGCCGGACGGATTCAGCAGGCTGTCGATGAGCAACTGGGCGTCTTCGAGGCAGGTTTGGGCGGTACGGTGCAGGAAATCCGCCTCCTCCGCGCGCGTATGCAGGATCACCAGGGTGGTTTGCTGCCAGAACACCACCAAAACATGGACGGTATCGTAGCCGAACCACAGCGTCTTGATGTCACGGTCGCCGCCGCTGGCGAAGTGGTCGCGGGCATCGTGGATCTCCTGAAGCAGGCGCTCAGCGCGGAATTCCTCGAAGGGCAGCAGGTTGATCAGCACCTGCCGGCGCCAAGCCAGCAGGAGGCCATTGACCGCGCCGGCGTTTTTCAGGCGCTCGAAGGCGGAACGGAGAGAAGGGGGAATGTTGGCAGCCATGTTGAAATTCAAGCCTCCTGGGTGGTGATCTTGGTGAGCAGTTCGTAGAGCAGGACCTTCTTGCCGATCAGCGCGCCCGCGCCTGGATCTTCCGCTCCCGTGCCTTCACCGAAGTAGCCGTAGGCCAGGGTAAAATCGTCCTCCTGCAATGTGCCGGTCCAGGGGCTTCCCAGGTCCAAGGTCTCGCCGATCTTGGCGCCAAAGTGGCGCAGGCCTTGGAAGTCGGCGGCAAAGGCATCGACCAGGGTTTGCCCGGCGCCGCTTTCCACGGCGCCATTCTTGAGGATGAAGTTGGTAAGAGACACTGCGGCGGCACTCATGCGCCTTTCGTCTCAAAAACCCGGCATCATGGCAAGCACAATCCGTCAGCGGCGCGTCATCAGGACACCATCTGCAAAAAGATTTCCTCCAAATTCAATCCCTGGCGTGCCTGCGCGGCCCGCAGTTCCGCCATCGTGCCGACAAAGAGCAATTTGCCGCGGTGCAGGATGCCGACACGATCCGCGACCTCTTCCGCCACGTTGAGCAGGTGCGTGCTCATCAAAACCGTGGCGCCGGCGCGGCTCTGCCGGATCAGTTCCTCTTTCACCGTGCGGGCATGCAGAGGGTCCAGGCCCACCATGGGCTCATCGATCACGATGACCTTCGGTTCGTGCAAAAGGGCGCTGGAAATGGCGAGGCGCTGGCGGGTGCCGTGGCTGAGGTTTTCAATGCGCTGCCCACAGTATTCATGCAGGGCAAACCGGGTGAACAGATCGCGGGTCCGCTGTGCGGCATGGCTTGGCTGCATGTGAAAAAGCTCGGCGACGAAATGCATGAACTCGGAGGGGGTCAATTTCTCATAAAACACCGCGACATCCGGCACGTAGCCGAGCAGGGACTTTGCCCGCAGGGGCTCCGCCTGGATGTCGATGCCACAAAGGCGCACGCCGCCACTGGCGGGGCGCATCAGGCCGGTGAGCAAGCGGATGGCTGTGGTCTTTCCAGCTCCGTTGGGACCAAGAAAGGCAAACAATTCCCCGGGCTGAATGGTCAGACTGAGATTGTCCAGCGCCCGCAGGTCGCCGTAGTTCATGGTAAGGTTTTCAAGTTCGATCATCGTGCGCGCGTCACTCCAAGGTGTTGAGCTCCGGCTCCAGCCCGTGCATCAGCGGTTCAATGAACCGATAGCCATCGGGCATCTCAATGCGCGCCAATTCGCCAAGTTCGGTGAAATAGAATTTCACTTCGTACGTGCCGGGCATCCCTGCGGAAATGACGTAGCACCGCCGCGATTTGCCGGCCAGTTCCATGGCGCCCTCACGCGCCTGCAATTGGACGCTTGCGCCCGGTCCGCCGGCCCCCGCGGCGCCGAGTTGCGGCAACCAGGGAAACTGGCCGCCACCACCGAGACCGCCGCGCAGGGCCATCATCGTCTGCGCCATTTGCGAATTCAGGACGACCTCGTCACCCCGTTTCAATTCGATCTTCGGAAAAGCATCGCCGCGCTTCCAGGCGATCTCGCCCGTGGTATTGGCCGCGGGAGACCGGGTCTGCAGTTGGAAACTGCGCCACAGTTCGCCATTCTCCAATTCGGCGTTGAGATGAAAAGCGGTGGCCGCCGCCGGTGC
>JAXMIV010000177.1:0-3647 GCA_034377045.1 Prosthecobacter sp.
ATTTTGTGGACATAACCCTGATGCGCGACATCGAAGACGAAACGGTCCTTCGGCGTGTCAAAAATCCGGTGCAGGGCAATGGTCAACTCCACCACGCCGAGGTTGGGCCCGAGGTGGCCGCCGGTTTCACTCAAGGTTTCAATCAGCGCGGTGCGGATTTTCTCCGCGAGTGCGGGCAAGTCCTCCAGCGGCAGGGCTTTGAGATCGGCAGGGCTAACAATCGGCGGTATTTCAGTGTCCACGTTAATCAAAAAAGTCGAATGTCTCCCGTGCCTTCGTCGGTCTCAGTTTTGACACGGCGGCGGGCGGCGGGTTTGGGTTTTTCTTCCGCAGGCTCCTCCGTGGCGGCGGGATCGAAGGGTGCCAGGATCGCCTTGCCTTCGGCATCAGCCACGATCATTTCCACCCGCCGGCGCGCGGAGTCGATGCGCTGGCGGCAGACTTTCAGCAGGCGCATGCCTTCCTCATAGCTGCCCACCATCTCATCCAGCGCCATCCGCTCCCCCTCCATGCCGGAAACGATCTCCTCCAGGCGCTCCATGGCCTGCTCGAAGGTCGGTTCTTGGTCGGTGGGTTCGTTCATGGCGCAAAGAGTAGCCCTGCCGGAGGGGGTGCGCATTATCTGGGTGGCTGGCGCAGCCGCAAGCACGAAAACAGGTTCAGGTCCGGAGACCTTCGCGCGGCAATGGCACGGAAACGACGTCTTGATTCCCCGGCCTGGCGTTTTTATGGTCAGGGGATGAAATCGATTCTTGCCGCGCTCGCGCTCCTTCTGGCCGTCAGTCCTACCGGCGCCTGGGCGAATCCGGAGCTGCCCAAGGCGGTGGCGCAGTCCTTTGGCGCCGCCGTGGCGGCCAATCTGCTGCTGCTCAAGGGTTCCGGTACCACCACCGAGCCGCTCGAGTGGACGGCGTATGCGCGCGACGCCTTCCGCCCCAGCACGATTTTGCGAATCGCTGTCAAACCCGTTGGCAGTGAGTGGAAGGCCACCGCCGCTGGCGCAGGTGGCAATATCCTGAACCCGGTGCCGCCGCATCCCCTGGATTTCTCCCGGCTCAAGTACCGCAGCGCCGATGCCCGGGCCGTGGCCGCCAAAGCCGCCGCCTTGGCGCAGGCGACCTTCGTTTCGGTCGACTATCAACTCGCCGCCAACGCCACCGGCGTGCCGGAGTGGGGTTTGGCCCTGCAGGACGATACCGGCTACGAAATCGGTTTCTGCGTAGTCTCCGGCGAAACCGGCGCCCTGACCTTCCAGAACTGGACCCCCCGCTATCAAAGCCGGGAAGCGACCGCCGCCGCGGAATCCGAAGGTGAGCGCGCCGGGAATGCCGTCAAACGCGCCGCCCGCAAAGCCTGGAACTGGACCGACAACGCCCGCAAGGAAACCCACAGCTTTTTCCGGGAATTGTTTCGGTAAGAGAACCGGGCAGGACGCAAGGGGCGGGTGAGGGAGGGATAAATTGCAAAGCTTTTTAAGACTTTTCTGGCCGGTGGAGCTCTTGCCTGAGTAGAGTGGTCCGCAATGCCCCGATTCCCCTGCTTTGCCCTACTCTCTGCCCTTGGATTGGCGGCAAGCCCGTTGGCGCAGGCGGCGGACACGGCGGGAAAGGCGATCCCGTTTGACCGGCTTGGCGCGGAGGCGCAGAAGCAGTATACCGGCAACGGCATCGCCATCACCCCCACCGCCGGAGGCGCACGCCTGCGGGCGGCGTTTCAGAAGCTCGAAGCCGAGGCGACGCGGGAAGGCCTCTGGCTGGAGTCGACTGAGCCTTCGGTCAAGCCGGATCGTTTCCGGGTGCTGGCCGGAGTCTTGGGGCGCCACCGTGGCGCGGAAAGCAAACTGGCCGCGACGGGTCAGGTGGTCGTGCGGGAAACCGAGGTCAGCTTTGTTCGTCCCGGTCTGGTGGAAGAGTATCGCGTCAGCATGGATGGCGTGCGCCAGGATTTCGTGGTTCTTCAGCGCCCGGTGGGAACAGGAGAATTGAGTGTGGGACTGGAGGTCAGTGGTGCCGCAGTGAAAGAGGCAGCGGGCGGAGCAAAACTGACTCTGAATGGCAGTGGACGTGAGATCGCCTATGGCCGCCTACAGGTCACGGATGCGACTGGGCGCGAATTGGTGGCGCGGATGGAGGTAACCGCTGCGCATGAAATTCGGATACGGGTGGACGACGCGACGGCTGCTTATCCCGTGCGCATCGATCCGACCTTTAGCGATGCTAACTGGGTGAGCATGGGAGTGACGCCTGGCCCGAACGGCTCCGTATATGCCATTGCTGTGAGCTCAGATGGTCATCTTTACATCGGCGGATTTTTCACCGCCGTGGGTGCTGTGGCCGCGAGGAACATCGCCATGTGGAACGGGACTTTCTGGAGTGCCATGGATTCTGGCACCGATAGCGCGGTTTATGCACTGACGTTTTCCGGCGGAACCCTTTACGCCGGTGGCGCCTTCCTGAACGCGAGCGGAGTGACAGCTAACCGGGTGGCCAAATGGAATGGAAGTGTCTGGACTGCACTGGGTAACGGTACCAACAGCATCGTTTACGCCTTGGCGGTTTCAGGTGGCGATCTCTACGCGGCAGGTGTTTTCTCGCAGGCGGGCGGGAACAATGTCAGCGCCATCGCGAGGTGGAACGGCAGCACGTGGAGTTCGCTTGGAACTGGGATCAATGGCGTTGTGTATGCTCTGGAAGTGATGGGTAATGACTTGTACGCAGGCGGCGAGTTCACGGTGGCAGGCGGGGGCAATGTCAGCAACATCGCCAAGTGGAATGGCAGCGTATGGAGCGCCCTCGACTCGGGATTGAACGGCCGAGTGCGAGCCCTGGCGGTTTCAGGTGGCGCTGTGTATGCGGGAGGCGATTTCACGACTGCGGGTGGAATCAGCACCAACCGGGTGGCGCGATGGGAGGGTGAGGCGTGGAGTGCACTCGGTACCGGGATCACTTCCAGCCGGGTGTATGCCTTGGAAGCCAATGGCACGGAAGTTTATGCCGTTGGGGATTTCGGTGATGCCGGCGGCGTGAGTGTCAACAATGTGGCCAAATGGAATGGCAGCACGTGGAGTGCGCTCGGCTCAGGAACAAACAACACGGTGCTTTCGATCGCGCTGTCCGATGGGAACGTTTACGTCGGCGGCGGATTCACCGCCGCAGGCGACTTGGGCGGCATGGGGATCGCGAAATGGGACGGCAGCGACTGGAGCGGTTTTGGCTCGGGGACGAATGGCGTGGTGTGGTCCGTGGCGATCTCCGGGAACGATCTGTACGTGGCGGGCGAGTTTAAGATGATCGGCGGCGTAAGCGCCCAGGGGATCGCCAAATGGGATGGCAGCACCTGGAGTCCGCTGGGATCGGGAATTGCGTCTTTCGCACCCCGATTGGCGGTGCTCGGAACCGACCTTTACGTGGGAGGATCTTTCGGATCGGCTGGCGGAGTTGCTGCGCACAACATTGCCAAATGGAATGGAAGTGCCTGGAGCGTGCTCGGCGAAAGTCCTTTGAACGAGGGTACGAATGGAGCCGTCCTTGCCATGGCTGTTTTAGGCTCTGATCTCTACGTGGGAGGATATTTTACAAGAGTGGGCACCTTCCTTTTGGGGGGCCCGGGAGTAGCGGCCGCTTACATTGCGAAATGGAATGGCAGTG
>JAXMIV010000178.1:0-2561 GCA_034377045.1 Prosthecobacter sp.
CCGGGTCGTTTTGCGGCGCCTGAACCGGGCCGAGTATGCGAACACGGTGCGCGATCTGCTCGGCGTGGAGGTTGATTTGACCGACCTGCTGCCGCCGGACACGTCGACGAGCGGCTTCGACAACAGCGCCGAGGCGCTGCACACGTCGTCGTATTTGCTGCGGAGTTACCTCGACGCGGCTGACCGCGTGCTGGATGAGGCGATCGCCAACAAACCGCGGCCCTGGCAGATTAACAAGAAGTATGACATCAAGGAGGAGAAGTCCGTCAAGGCCACGGGCAGTGTTTACCGCCATGTCGATGACGGCGTCGCCATCTTCAGTTCCTGGGTGTCGGCCAATATACGGGTGACGATGTGGAACTTCCGCAGCCACGTGCGCGGCAAGTATCGCTTCCGCATATCGGGTTACGGCTTTCAGAGCGCAGGCAAACCGGTCAACTTCCATGTGACGGCCGGCACGCTGAAGGAGGTGACCGAGGAGCGCCTGATCGACTACTTTGCCTTTCCTGCCGACCAGCCGACGGTCATTGAATTCACCGAACAACTGGAGCCGGAAAACCGCATTCGCATTGTCGCGGATGGACTGCCGGCGCTGCCGCCTGAAGTGGAGAAGGTGGGCGCCGACAAATACACGGGGCCGGGCCTGGTGATCCAATGGGTGGACGTCGAAGGGCCGCTGCTGGAGTCGTGGCCGCCGCCGAGCCATCAACGGATTTTCGGAGACCTCAAGCAGGCAGTGGTTCCAAGCCCCAACGATGCCAAACGCCTCGAGGTCGTGTCGCAGCAACCCCTGGCGGATGCCGAACGAGTTTTGCGCGACTTCGCGCGCCGGGCTTTTCGGCGTCCGGTGACCGATGAAGACATCAAGCCGTTTCTCGCACGGGTGAGGAGCAAACTGGACCAGAGCTACTCCTTCGAGCAGGCGGTGCGCGTCGGCCTCAGGGGGATCTTGGTTTCCCCGGATTTCCTGTTTCTGCGCGAAAAGGCCAATGCGGCAAACACGGCATCCGCGCTGGACGATTACGCGCTGGCCAGCCGGCTCTCCTACTTCCTGTGGAGTTCGATGCCAGACGAGCCGCTGCTCAAGCTTGCCGGAGAACACAAGCTGCGCGAGCCGAAGGTCCTCCGCCAACAGGTCGAACGCCTGCTGCAGGACCCCAAGGCGAAGGCGTTTACCGAAAACTTCACCGGCCAATGGCTGAGCCTCCGCGCCATCGACGCCACGTCTCCCGCTCGCATGCTGTACCCGGAGTATGATGACATTCTCAAGGTCGCCAGCGTCAAGGAGACCGCGATGTTCTTTGAGGAAGTGCTGAAGAATGACCTGAGCCTAACGAACTTTGTGGCATCAGATTTCACCTTTCTCAATGCCCGCCTGGCGAAGCACTATGGCATCCCGGGCGTGGAGGGCACGGACATGCGTAAGGTGACGCTGGCGCCGGTGAGTCTTCGCGGCGGCGTCTTGGCGATGGCAAGTGTGATGAAGGTGACGGCCAACGGCACGACGACCTCGCCCGTCCTCCGCGGCGCGTGGGTGCTGGAACGCATTCTGGGAACGACGCCGCCGAAACCGCCGGCCGATGTCGAGGCCATCGAACCCGACATTCGCGGCGCCACCACCATCCGCGAGCAGCTCGCGAAGCATCGCGAGGACGCCTCGTGCGCCAGTTGCCACAGCAAGATCGATCCGCCAGGATTCGCCCTCGAGAGCTTCGACGTCATCGGCGGTTGGCGCGACCATTACCGCAGCATCGGCGACGGCAAGCCGCGACAGGTCAACGGCCGCCGGGTGAGATTCTGGCCCGGCCCGGCGGTGGACCCTGGTGACGTGCTGCCGGACGGACGCCGGTTTAACAACATTGATGAATACAAGAAACTGTTGCTCGCTGACCAAGACCAGCTCGCCCGCTGCCTGACGGAAAAACTGCTCGCCTACTCCACCGGTGCGGCGCCGACGGCTGCGGACAAGCCGAAAGTTGAGGCCATCGTCCAGCGCCTCCGCGAAACCAATTACGGTTTTAAGTCACTCATTCACGAGATCGTGCAAAGCCCGCTGTTTCAGAGCAAGTAGTGCCAAAGGATTCGCCCATGAACATTCACCGCCGCCATTTCATCCGCGCCGCCGGCATCTCCCTTGCGCTCCCCTGGCTCGACGCCTTCGCCATCGAGCCCGGCGGCAAACGCCTAACAGCAAGTGCTAAAGGCAAGCCCCCACGCCGCATGGTCTGCATCTGCGCGCCGCTGGGCTTGCATCCGGACCATTTCTTCCCGCAACAAACGGGAAAGGACTACGCGCTCTCGCCTTACCTGGAAATCCTCAAGGACTTCCGCGATGACTTCTCCGTCATCTCGGGGTTGGCGCACGCTGGCATGAGTTCGGGGTTCGCGCATCAGGCCTCAGCCAGCTTTCTGACGGGTGTTCCGGGCGCCGGCAGGCCCGGCTTTCGCAACGCGATCTCGCTCGACCAGCTCGCCGCCGACCACATCGGCAGCCAGACTCGCTTCCCCAGCCTCGCCTTGTCGGGAGAAGGCGCCGGCGGCCTCTCCTGGACCCGCACCGG
>JAXMIV010000179.1:0-3575 GCA_034377045.1 Prosthecobacter sp.
CGCTGGCGGTGGTGAATGCCGGACTCGATACCTTTGAGGTGCTCGGTCATTACAACCGGCCGGCTGAGTTGAAGCTTACCGAATCCGCCGTGAACCGTCTGCCCGATGGCACGTGGCTGGCGATCTGCCGGCAGGAGGGCGGAAATACCAATTATGCCTTTGCGACGAGCACGAATGGCCGTGACTGGGTGCCGGCGGAGCATCGTGATTTCGTGCCGAATGGCGCGAGTTCGAAGCCTACCTTCGACAAGGTTGGCGAGCATTATTACCTCGGCTGGCAAGAGGCGACGAAGATCGATGGCGTCGGCCGCTCCGTGTTTAACATCGATGTTTCGCGCGATGGGAAACAGTGGCAGCGGAAGTACCGCTTTGAATCGGTGAAGTCCTTTCAGTACCCCACTTTTCACGAACACAAGGGCAGCGTCTGGCTCACCGTGACGCAGGGGGACAGCGATATAAGTCGCAAAGAGCGCATCATGTTTGGCAAACTGGAATAATCTATCTATGCAACGCTTCTTCGGCTGGTTCACGGGTTTGTATGCTGTCTGGTTGGTTTGTGGAGCCGTCGCGGCGCTGTGGCAGCCAGCGACCTTCACCTGGTTCACCGGTCCGTGGATCACGGGGGCGCTGTCGCTGGTGATGCTCAGCATGGGGTTCACGCTGACCCTCGATGATTTTAAGCGTCTGCTGAAGATGCCGGGATCGCTGGCGCTGGGTTTTCTCGCGCACTACACCATCATGCCGCTCACGGGATGGCTCATCGCGCGGATGTTGGGACTGGACTCTGGCTTCGCAGTGGGATTGATCCTCGTGGCCTGCTGTCCTTCCGGCACGGCATCCAATGTCGTGAGCCTGTTGGCGCGGGCGGATGTGGCGCTGGCCGTGGCGGTGACAACGACTTCGACGCTGCTCGCCTTCCTGATGACGCCGATCTGGTGCCAATTTCTGGCGGGCCGCTACGTGCCGGTGGATGCCATCGGCTTGAGTCTGTCGACGTTGCAGATCGTCGTCGCTCCGGTGCTGATTGGGGTGCTCTGCAATGTGAAGTTTCCGGGCATGGTGGCTGCCGTGTCGCGTTTCGGTCCGCCGGTGTCAGTGGTCGCACTGGTCATGATCACCTGTGGGATCGTTTCGCAGAATGCGCAGGCGGTGATTGCGAATGCGGGCCGACTGGCGGTGGGTGCCACGTTGCTGCATGTGGTGGGTTTTGGCCTGGGCTATGTCGTGGCGCGGGTGTTGCGTTATCCTGAGCAGGTGGCGCGCACCATCTCCATTGAGGTGGGCATGCAAAACGGCGGGCTCGCGGTGGCGCTGGCGAAGAAGAATTTTGTGACTGAACCTCTGGCCGCAGTGCCCGCGGTATTCAGCAGCGTGATCCAGAACATCATCGGCGGACTGCTCGCTACCTGGTGGCGGGCGCGGCAGCCCAAGACAGACATCACCAAGATGCCATGAGCCGGTGTGATATCCATTACTGGAAATGCGATCGCCCGGCGGCCTTTCACGGCACGCAGGAGCTTCGCGATACGGATCCGCTGATCGAGCCACAACTGCGTGAGGCGATGCGCGAACGTATGCAGGCGAAGGAAATCGAACTCACGCCCGCATCAAGCCAGGGCAATCATCTCACGTGGAAGGCCGTCGTTGATGGAGTGCCGCTGTTTGTGCGCGTGGAGAATGGACCTGATGGCGACGACTACCTGGAGATGGAGTCGGCCGTGATGCGGCAGGCGCGCGCTGCCGGTGTGCTTGTCCCGAAAGTGGCTGCCGTGGATGCCAGCCGTACGCGCGTGCCTTTTGCGTGGCAGGCGCAGGAACACATCCCCTTCCCTGATCTCAATCATTGGCACAAGCAGGGGCGGCTTGATGTTGCGCATGTGGCGTTTGAAATTGGGGTGGCGGTGGCGCGCTGGCAGTCGATAAACCCCTCGGGATTCGGGCCATTCGCGAGAGAGAATGCCGGTTTTCATGCGCGGTATGAAGATTACTTTCGCTTGCGGCTCGAGCAGCATTTGGGGTTTCTGGTGGCAAAGGCGTTTCTCACCGTTGGGCAACGCGAGGAGATCGAACGGGCCATTGCTGCGCATGATGAGCTGCTCGACTTGGCGCACGGATGTTTGGTGCACAAGGACCTGGCGCTCTGGAACATTCTCGGCAGCGAGAACCGGATCGCGGCCTTTATTGATTTCGACGACGCCATATCCGGTGATCCGATGGATGACCTCTCACTGCTCGCCTGTTTTCATGATGCGGCCTTTCTTGCGCCTGCGTTTGCGGGGTATCGAAGCGTGCGACCTCTGCCTGAGAACTATCGCCGCCGCTTTTGGCTGCATTTGCTGCGCAATATGATCGTCAAGTCCGTCATTCGCGTCGGCGCAGGGTACTTTGAGCGCGACGACGGATTCTTTCTGATCAACGCGGGCGGCAGCGGCGGCGAGCTTCGGCAAATGACGCAGCAACGCCTAGCGTTGGCCTTGCGCGGCTTGGAATCAGACGCAGATATCTCCCTCCTCCTATGAATGCTCCTTCTTCACGCATTGGCACCTGGCTCTCCCTTGGCTCATCGATCGTAGCGGAACTCGCGGCGCTGTCGGGATTTGACTGGGTGCTGTTTGACCTCGAACACGGCAGTGAAACGGAAGCGACTCTGCCGAATCAATTGCGCGCGCTGCGGGGCAGCCGAACTCAGGGCATCGTCCGCGTCGGCGCACCGCATCCGGAACTCATCGCGCGGGTGCTCGATTGGGGCGCTAACGGGATCATGGTGCCGCACGTCAACACGGTCGCGGAAGCGGAAGCGGTGGTGCAAGCGGCGCATTACGCACCGCGCGGTCATCGCGGTCTGTCGCGCACGGTGCGCGCCTGTGACTACGGCCTCGGTCCATCAGGCCATGGCGCCCCGTTGCCGAAGATTCTGGCGCAGATTGAAACCATTCAGGCCCTCAACCACGCCGCTGAAATCGCCGCGGTGGACGGCATCGACGTGCTTTTTGTTGGGCCTGCGGACCTGCAATTCGATCTGACGAATCGCCCAGGTGAGGCGCCTGGGGACTTCACGTTTTGCCTCAAATCGGTCGTCCAGGCGGCGCAGGCCGCAGGCAAAACCGCCGGCATTTTGCTTCGTGATTCCGCGGACCTTCAGGCGCACCTCGATCTTGGTTTCACCGATGTCGCCATCGAATCAGACATCACCATCATTCGCAAAGGCTACCAACAGATTCTCGCCAACCGCAACCGTTGATCCATGAAGTACACGCTCATCTCACTTCTCGCCGCCTTGGCTTTGTCAGTCCACGGTCAGGACAAGGCCATGCTCGATCTCGCACTTGAGCCGCCGGTTATCAATATCCATCCAGGCCCGGAGTACGACGATCAGGTCCGCGTTGGCAACATGATCATTGGCATCGACCGCACGCTGAAGGGACGGCTCTGGGCCTGCTGGGTGGGTAATGGCGACAGTCCGAATGGCTTTTTCATGCTTGCGAGTAGCGATGACAATGGCAAATCGTGGTCGAAGCCGCGCATGGTCATCGATCCCACCGATCCGCCGGATGCGCCGCAGCGGCGGGCCTTGG
>JAXMIV010000180.1:0-3370 GCA_034377045.1 Prosthecobacter sp.
CTGGCGCCGTATTCGGCGCACAGCGTTGCGTTGGCGGCCGTGGGCAGGGCGCTCAGGTCATTGATCAGATCGCCACCATGCGGCAGCACGGCGGCGATCACCCCGCTGCGCCAAGTGTTGATCGACAGCAGCGGCGGCCACAATTGCTCGGCATCGAACGGCGGCCTATCGAACTTTGCGATCAATTCCGGCCAGGCTGCCATGAACGGCAGCAGCCGCGCAATTTCATCGGCCTCCGTGATCGCCGCGCGATTGGTGCGGGCGCTTTCCGCGCCGATGTCGATGATGTCCGCGCCGTCACGCAGATGAATTTCCGCCAGCGCCAGCGCCTGCCTAACATCAAGCGTGCCGTCACCGCAGAAGGAATCGTCGTTAATGTTGACGATTCCCATCACCAGCGGCCGGCGCGGGAACTCGATCCGGTGCTGGCGGGCGCGCCAGATCATGGTCATGAGTTGCGCCAGGTCTCGGGAAGCTCCACTTCGATCCTCTGGCGCTTGGCGAAGCGCACGGTGTTGCGGTACCCGACGCTGCGCACCAGATCGAGCGCCTTGGCAAAGTCCGCGCCCACATCCTCAGGCTTATGCGCGTCAGAGTTGATCACGATCGGCACACCGGCGAGGAATGCCATCTCCAGCATCTCCCGCGCCGGATAGATTTCCCGCACATCCTTGCGCAGCCCGGCCGTGCTGACCTCCATCACCCCCTTGGTGTCCACCAAAGCCTGAATGACCGGTTCGTAGTAGCGCCGCAGATCGCCCTGCGGCCGCAGCCCAAAGCGCTTCGCCAAATCCGGATGCGCGAAAAAGTCAAAGTGCCGCGAGCGAATGCACTTCTCATACTGGCGCCAGTAGGCATCCCACATCTCTTCGACCTCCACCGCCGTGGTCCACCGCGACAGGTGCTTGGGGTCATCGACGGCGATGCCCTGGTAGATGTAGTGGACGCTGCCGATGAGGTAATCCCATTCCGCCATCGCTGCGGTCTCATTCAACCAGTCCTCCCCACCTTCCAGATAATCGACTTCCAGTCCCAGGCGCACCGGAAAGCCTGGCAGCGCGGCGCGGGCTTCTTCGACGAGCTCAAAGTAATGCGGCAACTGGCTGTAAAGCATGCGCCAGTCATCAAAGTAGTCCCGCATCGGGTTGTGATCCGAAAGACCGATTTCCGCCAGCCCGATGGCCTGCGCATGCCGTGCGTAATCGATCGGGTTGCCCTCGGCATGCTGGCAGAGGGGGGTGTGGGTGTGGTAATCGGTGAGCACGAGGGGGAAGCGGGAGGATATCGCTACTGTCTTTCCTACGTACTCATCGCTGGCGCAAGTGCGTCTGGAGGCGGAAAGTGCCCCGCATGAAGTCATTGTCATTGACCCTCTGCATCCTCTCCTGTCTGAGCGCCGTCGCGGCTGCGGCGCCCGTGAGCCTAAGCTCAGCGCAACTGCAACGCGTCGGCCAGCGCATTTGGCAGAACGAATGCGCCGGGTCCGTGGCAGGCCTGACGAGTTGGAATGTCGGCGAAGACTTCGCTTCCCTGGGGATCGGCCACTTCATCTGGTATCCCGAAGGCCGGCGTGGCCCGTTTGAAGAAAGCTTCCCGCCCCTCGTCGCCTTCCTCCAGACGCGCGGCGTGGCGATGCCCCGCTGGGCTGCCGGCCCCTGTCCGTGGTCCAGCAAAGCCGCCTTCGACGCCGACCGCCAGGGCGACCGCCAGCGCCAACTGCGCATCATCCTCACTAAGACCGTCGCCGCCCAGACCGAGTTCATCATCGCCCGCCTTCAGCGCGCGCTGCCGAAAATGCTGAGCCAGTCGAAAAAATCCGCCCAGGTGCAGTCGAACTTTCAGGGCCTGCTGGCCACCCCCGAAGGCGCCTTCTGCCTGATCGACTACGTCAACTTCAAGGGCGAAGGCACCAGCCCCACCGAGCGCTACAACGGCCAGGGCTGGGGCCTGCGGCAAGTCCTCGAAGGGATGGAAGCGCCGACACCGGCGGCCTTCGCGGAGTCCGCCAAGCTCGTCCTCTCCCGGCGCGTCGCCAACTCACCGCCTGCCCGTGGCGAGAAGCGCTGGCTCGCCGGCTGGCACAACCGTTGCGAGGGTTACAAGCGTCCGCTCTAACTTCGGTTACCTGCGAAACTGCTTCACGGGCGCCAAGACGAAAATGTTCCCATCTTCTCGGACCGCGTAGCCCGCCAAGGTGGCTGAATGTTGCAGCGCATCGAACAACGACACCTGTTGGAGGTCGAGCGTGATCTTGGGTTCCGCGGCGGCGGCTCCGTCTTGAATGAGGATATTTACCCCCTTCTTGTCGGGGGAGATCTCACGTCCCTTCACGCGCAGAAAATCCACCACCTCAGCCAGGGTGGCATTGGCAAACTTGATGTTAGGCAGGATGATGGCGCGGGCTTTGGCCGTGGCGGGCGAAGCCGCTGTCGGCGTCATTGCCGGCTGACCGACCACGCCAAACACTGCGGCGCCACCTTCATAGCGAAGGTCCAAGCCGGACAGTTGCGCCACCTCCCGCAGAGCTTGGCTCAGCGGCACGTCCCGTAGGTCCATGCTCAGCTTGGCTTGTGGCATCTTCGCGGGCAGCACGATGTTAATCCCCTGGTGCTCAGGATCGAGCTGGCGCGCCTTCACCCGCAGAAACTCGACGGCCTCACTGAAAGTCGCTCCACTGAACTGCACCCGTGGGACGATGATGGACGCAGCCTTTTGTTCAACAACGGCCCATGCCATGGCAACCCCGATTGGCTGTAGCTTGCGCGCGCCGTCGACCAATTTGGCGACGTCTTCAGCCTTGTCTGATTCGCTGGCGATCAGTGTTGGAGTCACAAGACCAATCAACTCAGGCTCGGAAGCGGTGGCTGGCCAAACAAACAGCGCGGTTTGCCCGTCCACGAACTGCATCGAGCTATTGAACGTACGGCTGCTGACGATGGGGATGCCGCCTTTCATGCCGATTTTCTCGGTGACGGTCATGTCCACGGTGAGTTCGATTTGGCTGCCTTCGATCTTTGGCAGAAAGGTGAGTTTTGGTCCTACTCGCACGGGCGCAGGATCTCCGGCCGCCACCAGTTCGGGGTCGACTTCCACGATCGCTCTTTGGCCGTCTAGTGTCAGGATCCTCGGCATCGTCAGGGTGTCCACGCCAGATTTGGTTTGCAGCTTAGCAACCAGGGTTGCGGCGTCTTGCGCATTGAACATCACTGGGGCGTCGGTCTTTATCAAAGCCGCCAAGGTGCCTTTCGGGGCCTTGATCAAATGGGCCGCAATCAGCACCTGGGCCGCGCCCTGTTCGTCCGTGGCAGGCTTCTTGTTAGGCTCCCCAAGCAGCCGCACCGCAGTCAGCGAGCCCAGAGCGATGAGCATT
>JAXMIV010000181.1:0-5069 GCA_034377045.1 Prosthecobacter sp.
GGCCGGCTATGGCGATCAAGCGCAGGTCGCGGAGTCGCTCGGCCTGAGTGCGAGCGCGATGAAGGTGGCCGTGCATCGCCTGCGCCATCGCTTTCGCCGCCTCGTCAAAGCCGAGATCGCCGGCACTTTGAAGGATGACACCATAGTTGAGGAAGAAATGCGCGCCTTGCTGCTGGCGCTGGGTGGCTGAATAATCGGTAACCATTCATCCGCCACGCGGCATTGCAGGATATGAACACGCCACCTTCCCCGTGCCCCAAGTGTCCGCGTTGCGGCGCCGATCTGCCACCGGATGCCATTGTCGGTTTATGCCCCCGCTGCCTCATGGCGGGCGCGATCCAGCCCACCCAGGCCGCCGATGAATCGCCACCCATGCCGCCGCTCACGCCGGAGGAACTCGCCCCGCATTTTCCGCAGTTGCAGATCATCGAGTGCCTCGGCCGGGGTGGCATGGGCGTGGTTTATAAGGCACGGCAAAAATCGCTCAACCGCCTTGTCGCCCTCAAGTTGCTGGCGCCGGAGCGCGTGAATGATGCCGCCTTTGCGGATCGCTTTCAAAGGGAAGCCCATGCCCTGGCCGCGCTCAATCATCCGCATATTGTCACCATCTATGATTTCGGTCAGGCCGGCGGCTTCTACTTCCTGCTCATGGAGTATATCGACGGGGTGAATCTGCGCCAGCTCCTGCAAGCCAAGAGGCTCACTCCCGAAGAAGCCCTCAGCATCGTGCCGCCCGTCTGTGAAGCGCTGCAATGCGCTCACGAGCACGGCATCGTCCATCGCGACATCAAGCCGGAGAACCTGCTCATCGACAAGGCGGGCACGGTGAAAATCGCGGACTTTGGCATCGCCAAGATCCTCGGCGGGGCAACCACAGACCCCGGCGTCGCGGAGTCGCAGCCCGCGGGCACGCCGAGTTACATGGCGCCGGAGCAGATGGCCCAACCCCAATTGGTCGATCATCGCGCCGACATCTACAGCCTCGGCGTCGTCCTTTACGAGATGCTCACCGGTGAACGGCCGCCGGCAACCATGGTGCCTCCATCGCGCAATGTGCATATCGATGTTCGCCTCGATGAAATCGTCCTGCGCGCCTTGGAGTTGGAACCCGAGCTTCGTTACCAGACAGCGGGGGAGTTCAGGACACAGGTGGAAACACTCGCCGCCTCGGCCCCTTCGTATCCAACCACTCCGGCAGTCGCGCGCGAGCCCGAAGTTTCACCGCAACAGGCGCTCTACCGAGCGATGGGCTACCTCACCCCGTGGGGCCAGCGCTTCCTCATGCTCGCGTGGCTGGGTTTCCTCGGCTTTATCGGCTTCACTCCAGGCTGGCACCGCGCGTTGGGTTTCTTTGGGTTCTTCGGCTTCCTCGGAGTCGCCACGATCATCGAACTGATCGCGCGGCTCAGGCGCGACGGCGCAACGTCGCGTCGAATCTTTTTGTTAGTCGCGGGCATCGTGGCACTGGCGGCGGCGTTGATCGTTGGGGTCTTCATTACCCTGCGGGTGTTTGCCCGCCACGAGATCCCTCCCCCAATGGCGACCACTGGGGAGACTGCGGGCATTGGCGTCGCCTTGAAGCAAGAAAGTGGACACATCGTCGTCGGTAGCATTCTTCCTGATTTGCCCGCGGCCAAGGATGGCAGCTTAAAGGTCGGCGACATCCTTTTGAGAATCGGCGAAGACGGCAAACCCCTGATGGGCCTCGATGGCTGGAATCTGGAGCAATGCGGCCGCGGCCTGCGTGGCGCCGAAGGCACCCGCGTCAGTCTCTGCGTCATTCCCGCCGGCAAAACAGTGAACGACAGTTACCAACTCACTCTCACCCGCGCTTACCTGCCCATGGTTCTGGAAGAGGAAATCCTCCGCTCCGCACAAGAGCGGCTGGATCAAATGCGCGCCCTCTTTGAAGCCGGCAAGGCCACCACGCGCGAAGTCGTCGAAGCGGAAGGCGAACTCGCACTCGCCAAAGCGCGCGGCGACCCTTTGAAAATGGCCGAAGCACGGCTCACCACGGTCACTGAGGTACTGCGGTCCCTCGAAGCTCTTTACGCGGCAGGCAGAATCGACATGGATGAACTCAGCCGCGCCAAGCAACGGCAGCTCGAGGCCGAACTCGAACTTCAACGTGCCCGCCGTGGCGACGGCAGCGGCAGTTCCAGCCTTCCGAAACCGAGGCCAGATTCCCGATGAACCAAACGCCTGGCCCCATCGTACACTTTGCAGTTTGAAATTCTTGCCAGGTGATGCGAAAGCCAAACCATGAGTCAGGATCAATGGACGGCGGTCGACCACTACATCACCGATCTGCTGTTGCCGCCGGATGCGGCGCTTGCGGCAGCGCTTGCTTCCAGCACGGCGGCAGGCCTGCCGGCCATCAGTGTCACGCCGAACCAGGGCAGGCTGCTGGCGCTGCTGGCGCAAGTTCAAGGCGCGCGAACCATCCTGGAGCTTGGCACGCTGGGCGGCTACAGCACCATCTGGCTGGCGTCCGCCCTGCCCGCCGGCGGTCGCTTGATCTCGTTGGAAGCTGATCCGGCCTATGCCGAAGTTGCCCGTGCCAACATCGCGCACGCTGGCTTTGCGAATGTCGTCGAAGTCCGTGTCGGGAGTGCCTTGGATACTCTCCCACGGCTCGCCGCTGAGGGGTGCGGCCCCTTCGATTTCGTCTTCATCGATGCCGACAAGGAAAACTATCCGGAGTACTTCACGTGGGCTCTCAAACTGGCCCGGCGCGGCACCTTGATCATTGCTGACAATGTCGTGCGCGACGGAGCCGTGATCGACCCCGCCAGTCCCGACCCTCGCGTCCAGGGTGTGCGCCGCTTTTACGAACGGCTCGCCGCCGAGCCGCGCGTCAGCGCCACGGCGATCCAGACCGTCGGCGGCAAAGGTTACGATGGATTCGCCATGGCGGTGGTTATCACGGACGCCTAACAATCTTTGTCGCTCGCATGCAGGAACCACTCGCCAGCCTGTTCGCCGCGCGCAGCGGTCACTTTCGTTTTGAATCAGGCCATCACGGTGACCTGTGGCTCGATCTTGAACTCTTGTATCTCCACCCGCGCCGTATTCGCCCCCTCGCCATCGAATTGGCCGGAAGGCTCGCGCCGTATGATATTGAGGTCGTCTGCGGCCCCTTGGTGGAGGGAGCCTTCGTCGCCCTCACCGTCGCCGATGAACTCAATGTGGCATTCACCTATTCAGAACGATTCGACAATCCGCAACATGACGGCCTCTACTCCGTCGAATACCGTCTGCCGCCAGTTCTTCGCGACCAGGTTCGAGGGAAACGCGTCGCCATTGTCAATGACGTCATCAACGCCGGTTCCGCCGTGCGCGGCACGTATGCGGATCTCCTGGCGTGCGGCGCCCAGCCTGTGGTTGTCGCCGCCTTGCTGGTTCTGGGAACCTCAGCCTCCACCTTCGCCGCCGACCACGGCCTTGCCTTGGAAGGCCTCACGGATCATCCGAATGCCCTGTGGCTCCCGCAGGACTGCCCCCTTTGCGCAGAGGGTGTACCGCTGGACACAATCCTCGCGTAAGGTGCCGAGCGCCGCAAAGCATTGACATCGGATCATCATTTTAAACAGGCTGGATTCACCGCGCTACTGGCCGGTTGAATGCCACCGACAGTGCACGCGCACATGCCGAAATCCTTCAGCTCCGAAGGATCAGAACTCAGCCAAACTCCGCGCGCAACATCCCCGCCGCCGCCACTTCGTTGCAGAGCTTGTGATACGTCTCGTCGAGGCTCACCACCGCGCCGGAGCCTGGGGCGAATCCGCAGTCGGGATTGAGGGTAATGCGTTCGGGAGTGAGAAACTCCAGGGCCTTGCGCACACGGCCGACAATGGTCTCCGCGGAATCCACGCGGCCAGGAGTCACATCCACACAGCCGAGGCCAATTTCCAGATCCTCGCGCAATTCACGAAACACATCCATGTCGCCCGCCTCCGGCGCGGTGAACTCCATCGTCAGGTGATGCGCTTGCAGCTTGTTAAGGTGACGAATGATCGGACCATACCCGCCGCCGTGGCAGACTTCACCGCGTGCACGTCCACCGGCCCGGCGGCAGAGATGCACCGCGATCTTCACGCCGCTGATACCGCCAACCACTTCGTTGACCATGTCCACGGCAAACGCCGCCGCGGCATCGGGATCGGCGTAGCGTCCCCGCACCTCCGGGTCCACGAACAGGCACAGGTGGGGATCGTCGATCTGCACAATATCCGCTCCGGCATCGCGCACGAGTTCGAGTTCGCGGCGCAAAATGGGCACACAATCGCGCACAAAGTCATCGCGGTTTGGATAAGCTTTCGCCGACAAGTCAGCGTTCCACATGCGTTCGCCCAGCAACGCTGGCGAAGGCAGCGTCGACTTGATCAAGCGGCTCGTGATCGTCTTGAGAAACGTCACTTCGCGCGCGATGAAGCCCGGCGTCTTCGGCGTCAGTTTTTCCACCACCACGGTCATCGGACGGCCATCCGGCGCGGTGCCCAGTTCGAAGCCATGCGCGAGTTCGGCAATGACGCCGATGTAGGACTTGCGCCACCATTCCCCATCGGTCACGACATCCAGGCCCGCGTGCTCCTGCATCGCCACGGCGTAGCGCACCGCCGCCTGCATTTCATTCGCGTAGCGATCAGCGGACAACGGCGGCCGGTCGTTGATCAGATCCAGCACAAAGGCCGGACGCGGCAGCGAGCCGACGACGGAGGTCGGAAACAGAAGGGGCTTGCTCATGCGCGGAGAGATTTTATTTAGAGGGTGGGGTTGCTGCCGGACCAATGCCTGCGGGCCAGTTCAAAATCTTCCTGCGTGTCCACTTCCATGTAGTGGCCGGGTGTGTCGGAGTGGGACATCGGCACCCCCGCTTCGATCATCTCCTGGAAGAGCAAAATCAGATAAGCTTTCTCAAAAACCGCCGCCTCGCGGAACGGCTTGCCGGCGAATTTCTGGCGCGCCCGGTGAAAATGTTCGCGCAGGCTGGCTGCCCCCGCGGCGGAGAATTTCGCGATGCCGGTATACTCGCCGTAGGCCTCTTCGGGCGTGATGCCGCGATGCAC
>JAXMIV010000182.1:0-3416 GCA_034377045.1 Prosthecobacter sp.
CTCGACGACGCCGGTTTTCGGTGAAGAGGATCTGTGGGGCGCCGTTTCCGGCACTTGGCAGGTCGACGTGCCGACTCATGCCGGTGGCGGTGACCAGATCTGGGTGCGCGGGATTGACGAGGTGGGGAATGTCTCCGCGCCCGTGGCCGTCTCCTGGAACAGACCCCTGACTTTAACCTCCCTGGTTGGCACCTGGCAGGGTGTCCTGCAGCGCACGATCAATCTGGAAGATTCTCCGGCGCTGGCCAAGGCCTTCTCCTTTGGCCGTATCAGCCTTACCTCCACAGCGAAAGGTACCGTCAGCGGCAAACTCGGCATCTATCCCCTGATGAGTGCCGATGTCGCCTTCACCGGCGTGATGTATCAGGTTGAAGGCGGCGCGGAGTTCTACTCCAAGGTAACCTTGGTCAAGGGCGGCGAGCCCTTTTGGCTGATCTGCCAACTTAAGAACACCACCGTTGACAGCCTCGACCATGTCATGTCCGCGCAACTCCTGGACACCATCCAATATTGCGCCGAGGGCATCTTGGTCGCCACCACCTTCTCCACCGCCCACCCCGTCCCCATCGCGTCGCAGGGCCTGTTCAATGCCGGCATCGCCACGACGCCGGCATTCGGTGTCGGCACGGGATATTTCAGCGCGTCGGTGGCCAAGACAGGAATGGTGACCATCAGTGGCAAACTGGGGGACAACACACCCTTCACCTGGTCCGGCCCCTTGGGCGGCGCGAGTCTCATTCCGGTAATGGTGCCCTTGTACAGTAATAAAGGCGGGGTCGCCGGCCTTCTGAACCTGAATCCGACTTTAGGCGCCGCGCTGACCTGCGAACGCTTTTCCTGGGTCCGGCCCGCGTTCCTGGCTGACAAGCAGTTGATTTTCGGGATCGACACCGACTCCACCGTTTCGGGCGGCAAATACACCCCGGCCATCAACCTGAAATCCTTTGCCAACCTGGGCTTGGTGGCGGAGGGCGAGGACCCTGATTGTGCCTTGGATGTCACGCTGAACATCAATCCCACGACCGGAGCCATTCTTTTGCCGTCGCCGAATCCAGACGCGATCAAACTGACCGTCACGTCCACCAGTGGCCTCTTCACAGGATCGTATCTTACCCTCGACGGCAAGACCTCCACCTACTGGGGCCTGCTGATCGGCGATGGCGCAGGTGGTTATATTGGCCAGGGACTTTTCATCGCTGATCCAGTGATCGGCCAAACTTTGAAACGCTTCGGCAACGTGGGAATGTTTCCCAATCCCTAATGCCCTTCCGCAGAGATCCCCCATTTTTTGTCGGCAAATTTTCTGTCAGCAATCCCCGGAAAAGCTCCCCTAATCAGTCGCTCTTATGGTTAGGTTGGGGACCTTCCTTCTTCGCGCCTGCGCGTCTCGGCACGAAATAGCCGACCCGTCCGACCGCAGGGGACCAAGGGTTGGCGGAGAGATCCCTCCACGCGGAGCTTCCAAGGCCCAAATATAAAGATTTTCGGAAAAGTTTCTTCGAGTTTGGCACGGGCACTGCTACTGGCCTCCCACGGCAGGGCAGTGAGTTCCGGTGAAACGCACCTCCAGGCCCTTTCCGACACTCCAAATCACCAACCCAAAGCAACATGACTCGACTACTGCCTCACTGGCGCACCCTAGCGTGCGGATTCCTCGCCTCAGCCGCCCTGTCGTTGGGTGGAGTTCAAGCTCAGACACCGGCCCCGGCCGCCCCGGCGCCAGCCCCCGCCGCCGCCGCACCAACGCCTCCCCCCGAGGCTGCGGCCCCTACCACTGCGGACCTGGAAAAGCGAATTGCTGATGTGGAGCAGTACTTCAACAACCTTGCACCCTCCGGTGACGGCAAGCTGGCCGGCATTGCCGGCCCAGGTCACAACGCCTTTCTGATGGTGTGTGCGGCCCTGGTTTTGTTCATGACGCTCCCGGGTCTCGCGCTCTTTTATGGCGGCTTGGTGCGATCGAAAAACGTCCTCAGCGTCCTGGCTCAGTGCATGGGCATTGCGGGCCTCGTCACCATCCTTTGGTACTTCGTCGGCTACTCTCTGGTCTTCGGGGAGCACGTAGCCCCTGAAGGTGCGCCAGCAGATTGGGCCGCTCCTTCATGGGCGCCCTATCTTGGCAGCTTCAAGTACTTCTTCCTTGAAGGTGTCGGCGCCGCTCCCAACACCAATTATACAGGCTGGCCGAGTCAGTCCGTATTCAGCATGTATCAGTTGATGTTCGCCATCATCACCCCGGCGTTGATCATCGGCGCCATCGCTGAACGCATGAAGTTCATGGCGGTCATGGTGTTTGTCACGCTCTGGATGTTTGCGGTGTACTTCCCTCTCGCTCACATGATCTGGGGCTTCGACGGTCTGATGAACGGTGTCTGGAACGGCAGCGCCAAAATCCCAGCCATCGACTTCGCCGGCGGCACGGTGGTGCACATGAGTTCCGGTTGGTCGGCACTGGTGCTCTGCATTCTCCTGGGCAAACGCTCAGGCTTCGGCAAGGAAAAGATGGCACCGCACTCGATGGTGCTTTGCATGGTCGGCACGGGCATGCTGTGGGTCGGCTGGTATGGCTTCAACGCCGGTTCGGCTTTGTCTGCTGACGGCATCGCCGCTAATGCCTTCATGACCACGACGCTGGCCGCGGCCACCGCCGGTTTCGTCTGGGCTGTCGTTGAAAAACTGCACAAGGGCAAACCTTCCATCCTGGGCTTCTGCTCGGGCATCGTCGCCGGTCTGGTGGTCATCACGCCTGCCTGTGGTTTCGTCGATGCGAAGGAAGCCATGATCATTGGTGTGGTCGCTGCCGTGGTCCCCTACTTTGCGGTGGTCTTCATGAAGAACCTCCTCGGTTATGATGACGCTCTGGACACCTTCGGCGTTCACGGTGTCGGCGGCACTCTGGGTGCGATTATGACCGGCATCTTTGCCGGGTCCGACGTGAACGGCAACCTCCTCAGCAACGCCACCTATACGACGCCCAATGGCTTGGACAAACTGGTCGCCAATGGCGGTCTGCTGGGTGTGCAGTTGAAAGCGATTGCGATCACCATCGTGCTCTCCGTAGTGGCCACTCTCGTGATCACCATCGTTGTGAAACTGATCATCGGCCTGCGTCCGAGCCCCGAGGAAGAAGCGATCGGTCTCGACCTCAGCGAACACGGCGAAGCAGGTTACGAGCATTAATTCAGGAGTCTCCCAACTCCAGCATCCATCGGCCGGGGCGCGCAAGCGCTCCGGCCTTTTTTGTGGTCTAGGTACGTTGTTCACGCTTCAGCGTGAGGTATCGGGGGAGCCTTAAATCTCACGCTAAAGATAGAATGAGAAGGCAGTTGAGGTCGCGCCAGGGGAGTGGATCGAGACTGCCTTCCACCTATGAAAGCGAAGTCATCCCAACACCACACCACAATCGGCATCGACCT
>JAXMIV010000183.1:0-4383 GCA_034377045.1 Prosthecobacter sp.
GCCCCGAAAGACACGCCGCTGTGCAATCTTTACACCAGCGTGCTGAATCGAACGGGAATCGAAACTAAATCGTTCGGTGACAGCACGGGGCTGCTGGCGGGAGTGTAACGCAAAAAAAAGCGCTCTACCTCGCTTACGCAAGGCAGAGCGCAAACCCACCTGTGCCGTCCGGCATGAGGGCTCACGTATCCCAATGAGCCAGGTGGGAACCCATAAACAAGGGCGCTGTCTTCCAGTGAAGGCATGACATGACATCCCAGGTTACGCAGTTCCCGGAGGATAGAAACGGGCCGGGCCACTAACATTCCGATGACGAGCACTGCAGGAAAGGTTGCTGCCTCACGGCGAGAACGCCAGAGGCAGCGAAAAGTGATTTCAAAGAGCGAAACCGCGGCTCAACAAAACCGCAGTCTAAATTATGCCTTAGCATAAAGAGAGCCAGCTTTGAGGGCAAGACAATCCAGTGTCATTTACGCCAACCGGGCGAAGCCGGGCGTGGAGGGAATACTGCCCGCTTCCGCCTCCAGCTTTTCCTGCCGCGCGAGCACCGCGAGTTCCGCCAAAACCTCGTCCAAAGCGTTCAACACCGCCGCCACTTGCGAAGTGTCGTGCGCCCACATGAGGTACCACTGGGAGGAGACCATAAAACCGCGCTCCAGCATCTTGCGAATCATGAGAACTTTCGCAGCCTGTCCATGCTGCTGAAAGCTCAGCGCGGGCGCACAGGGCATGCCGCCAATTTTGAGGCCCAGTTCGGCATGGCGCGCGGCGAGATCACTCAGGCCGGATTGGAGGCGAAAGCCGAGATCCCAGACGTGCTTTTGCACGGGCAGGCGTTGCATTTTGCCAACGCAGGCCAGCGCTGCGGCGGCGCCGAGCCCATCCGTCCAGTAGCTGCTGGAAATGAAACTGGAATTGGCGGCGTCCATGACTTCCGCGCGGCCGATGACGGCGCCGAAGGGAATGCCGTTGCTGGTCGCCTTGGCATACACGGCAAGATCCGGGTCGACACCAATCCGGGCACTGCCGCCCGGGAAGCCATAACGCCAGCCGCTGGTCACCTCATCCACCATGAAAACGCCGCCGCGAGCGCGCACGGCGTCAGCGACGCGCTGAAGAAAATTGTCCCTCGGCTCCTCGCTGCGCATCGGCTCCATGACGACAGCGGCAAGGTTGTCCCCAAGCGCCTCCAGCGCCTGCTCAAAGGACGCCCAGTCGTTGTAGCGGAAGGGCTTGGCGGTGCCGCGCAACTCGCGGGGAACGCCCAGAGGCTCCAAACCCGGAAGCAGATGCCCATCGAGCGCGCGCTCATCCGCGAGATTGGCAGCGAGATACCAGTCATGCCAGCCGTGATAACCACAAAAGGCAATGCCGCTGCGCCCCGTTGCGGCCCGCGCGATCCGCACCCCGAGAGCCAGAGCGTCCCCGCCGCCGCGTGCATAGCGCACCTTTCCGGCCCAGGGATGCAGGTTCAGGAGTGCCTCCGCCAGGGCCACCTCTTCGGGCGCATTGAGCGTACAGTAGGAACCCAGGCTTAAGCGCCGCCGCACTGCCGCGTTCACGTCTGGGTCACCATATCCCAGCAGGATGGCCCCGACACCGCCGGTAAAGTCGTTGAAACTGCGGCCCTGCATGTCCCAAACGCGCGAGCCGCAGGCCTTGGAGAAGTAGGTGGGCCAAGTGAGAGGGTCGAAACTTTCCGCCCGCTTCGACATCAGGCCGGTGCCGCAGGCGACGCTCTGGCGGGCGTAAGACCAGAGTTCGGCAGGGGTCGGGCTGGGGGGAACATTTGCCGGGAGAAGATGCGGGGCGAGCAGGCGCAGGGCATTGCAGCGGAAGATGTCCTCAATATCCCCCGGGGTCATGCCGGTATCTTCGCAGGCTTCGCGGAGACACATCAGGGACTCAATGCCAACCAGGGTGTACCCGCCGAAGATCGTCAGATCCTTGGCGGAAGCGTCTTCGGAGTAGACCCAGGTGAAGCCATCGCCCTGGGTAAAACAGGCGCCGCGCAGCTCACTGACCATGTAATCGGAGCCCCAGAGCACGCGGCGCGGCCCGAGGATTTCCAGGGCCGCCCGAAAGGCGCCCGCCTGGGTCACGGCCGAGGTGTCGACGACGACGTTGTCGAGGTCGGCAATGGCCTGCAGTCCTTCACGGGCATGCCGGTAATTGAAAGACCGGGCGACGTGCGCGAGGACGAGGCGGCACCGGGGGTAGCGGCGGCAGAGGCGCTGGATCGCTTCGACGTTATCAGGGTCGGTGATGCCCCCAGCCCGCATGATGTGCAGCATCAGGACGCCATCGAAGGCATCGCAAAGCTCCCACATCCAGGCCGGAGCAAAGGACTCAATGGTCGCCTCCCGGGTATCTTCGACCGCGGCATAGAGGCGGTAAGGCTTGATGCCGATGAAGGCGCCGGTTTCGAGCAACCGGCGGACCTCGGCGGGATCGTCATCAGGGGCAGCGAGGACAAGGGCGCGGCTGTTGCCCGCCTTTGCGGCAGGCGCCACCTGCTCCTGCAACCAGGCATTCTCCCCGGCGCGGTCGTTTCCCGCGCTGGGATAGCCAAAAAACAGGCCCTCCACCTCGCACCCGGGCATCCAACGGCCCATGGCGGCCTGAAAATCGGCCATGCCGTAGCCGCGATTCGCCTCAAGAAAAACCGGCGCCTTGCCGCTGGCAAAGTGCCGGCTGTGGAACAGGTGGGTGTGAATATCATAGATCCGGGGGGGCAGAAACCCCTGGGTACAGCGGCCCAAAAGTTCGCGGTCACGATCATTCAGCTCGGTCACCAGGGAGAGGCTCATGTGGAAGAGGATGACGGCGGAAAGCCCAGCAGTGTTTCCGGGAGGTTGGCTGGAATGCTGAAAATGTTAACAAACCTTTGATGATTAGTAAAATTATGGTAATTTCTGTGGTAAATTCGGACGTCGTGGCTTTGACCTTCCTGCTTCCTCGCTATGCGCGCCAAGCTGCCAAATCGGCGGCCCTGGTTGCCTGCGGTGTGGGATCGATCAGCCGCCGGAGGTTTGCCGGTCGGGGTTGTGTGCTGACCTTCCACGGCCTGCGGCCCGGTTTGCGACCAGCCGAAGTCGGCGACGGGAGCCTACACCTGCCGACTTCGACCTTCCGAGCGATTTGCGCGGATCTTGCGGCCCGCAGCATGGTGATGCCACTCCGGGAAATGGCCGCCAAATGCCATGCCGGGGAGACTCTTCCGGACGATGCCGTGGCTATCACTTTTGACGACGGTTATGCTTCCAACTACGAGCATGCGTTGCCGATTCTGAAGGAATTCGGTCTGCCCGCAACGGTGTTTCTGGCCACGGGGTTCATCGATGGCGAGGACATGCTTTGGTTTCAGCGCGTCGATCGGGCGTTTCAGGATCAATCAAGCGCGGAACTGGAACGCAAGCTCGCGGAACTGAAACGATTGCCCAATACCGAGATGCGAGCGGAAGTGATGGAGTTGGAAGCCCGCGCGGGTCTGACGGCGCCGCAAGCGAAGGATCTGCCCGCCATCATGCGGCCCATGACCTGGAAGCAGGCGCGAGCCATGCGAGACACCGGCCTCATTGAGTTTGGCGCCCATACCCGCACGCATCCCATCCTGGCACAATGCACACGGGATGAGCAATGGCAGGAAATCATCCAATCCAGAGATCGTCTTCAAGATGAACTGGGACCGCAACCGACGTTGTTCGCGTTTCCGAATGGCGGACCGGAAGACTACACGGAGGAAACGCTGAACCTGCTCGCTGAGGCCGGCTTCGACACCGCTTGCACGATGATCAACGGTCACCTGACGCCGCAAAGCCACCCACTGGAACTGCCGCGTTACGGATCCCCGGAATCACGCTGGGAAGCCGCGGCGACCGTCTCGGGCGCGTTTGAGTTGTTCAAGGAATGGCGTCAACGATGCCGCAGCGCGTTGGGAGGTGGTCTATGAAGAGTCTTGCGCGCACTGCAGGGGACCTGCTGGCACCTTTGCCCGGCAATGCCGGAGAGAAGACCCTCAGCACACTCGTGGATACTCCGCGCGACGTTCGCAAGACCGTGCTGCACCTAACACCAAGCATCGGCGGGGGTGGCGCCGAGGCCATGCTCCGCAACCTGGTGACCACCATGGACCCAACGGTGTGGCGGAGTGTCATCGTGACCGTGGACGGTCGGCGCTGGCCGGAGGCGGCACAACGGCTGCGCGCCGGCGGCGCCGAGGTTCACGACCTGGAAGCGGACGCTTTTCTGCGGCCTAACACCTTGTTTCGAATGATCAGGCTCATCCGGAAAATCCAGCCGGATGTGGTTCAAACTTGGATGCATCACGCCGACTTTGTCGGCGGCTGGTGCGCCCAGATGGCGGGTGTGCGCCGGGTGATC
>JAXMIV010000184.1:0-9108 GCA_034377045.1 Prosthecobacter sp.
GAATAGCCTACCGCCGGGAAAACACAACCGTTCCGGCTCCCGTGGAAAGGTTGGCCGCGATCACCGAGCTTCCTCAGGGCACTTCTGCTCGGCTGAGGTCCCCATTACGGAGGATTGTCCACCGGATTCGTCAGAGTCAAACCTGGGATGTTCTTAAAGTCCGCCACATTCCGGGTCACCAGTTCCAGACCATGCTCAAGAGCCGTCGCCGCGATGATGGCATCCCCAAGCTTGAGGCGATGCTGCCGCCGCACTGTCGCTGCCTGGCGCAGCACGGCTTCCGTCACCTGATGCACCGTCATGCGCTCGAACCACAGTTCAAATTCCACCAGTGCCTCATCATCCAACCCGTGATAGCCCAACACTTCGACAAGGGTTATGGCCGAGACGGCGCAGGGTGCCGCCAGCCACAGGCGCAACCCCGCGTACTCTGGCAGGGCTGCGTAAATAATGATATTACTGTCGAGCAATCGCATCGCGCATCAATCACGATTGGTTCGGCCAGGGTAGGACCACATCCTCACGCATCTCACGTTGCCACGCCACGGGATCCTTGATCCCCTTGAACGGGTTCCGGCGAGCAATGCGCTCCATGATCTCCAGCAATTCCTTCGGCTGATCCGTCTCCATCGCTTGATCCTGGGTTTCCGACAACAGATCCACCTGCGCCACCACCTTCACTCGCCCGCTCCGCCAACCCGCCGGCAGCGGCAGGTGCAGCGTCCCATCGGGCGACGGCGTCAAAATGGCCGAAATCGTACTCACCTGGACAGGATACCTCCCTATACCCATTCGTAAAGCTCTCCTTGCCGCCAACTGGCCTCCCTTCACAACCGCCTCACGACCACCCGCAGGCCATCCTTGCCGGCAATGGACAGACCGTCGATGCTGATCCGGCCCGCAGCATCCGCCGTGATCGCATGAGGCGCCGCATCCCCAAGGCTCACCTGGAGCTTTTCCCCCGCCTTCACCTGGAATTTTTGCACCCGGCGCAGCGTCACCGTTGTTTTCACCGGATACTCAACCCCCGGATAATCAGCCAGCAGCGTGATGGCGTAATGATCAGCCGCATCCTCGACATCCTTCCAATCCATGCCGCGATTCAGCCAGCCGATGATGTCGCCATCCTCGGCCCTGCCATCGCCGTAGCGGCGATCCGTGGAAGTCCCGCTAAAGGCCGGATAACTCTGATCCAGGCGAAAGCGCCGAAACCGCTGCATCCAGGCGTTCACGTCATCCGGCGCATCCTTGCCGCTAGTCGAATGCGCGCCGTTATCCCAATACGCCGCGAATCCCTGATGCTCGGCCTCCATGGCCTTGTAGAAAGGCGGGTTGTTAGGCCAGGGAATGGAGCCATCCTGGCGGCCATTCAGCAGAAACACGTAGGGCAGATCGGCCTTTGATTCGGTGACGAATTTCGTCGCGTTCATGCGCTCCAGCAGCGGCACACCTTCCTCGGTCTTCAGGTCCGGCGGGATCGCCCCCGTCCAGCAGGAAGGTTCCAGGCGCGTGGCACTAGCCCTGCCCAAATAGGTATAACTCACAATAGGCACACGCGCATGACAGGCCGCAAAAAGTTCCGGATGCCGCAGGCCAAACGACATCGTGCCGCAGCCACCCATCGAACCGCCGGAGCAGTACCACTGATTCGGATCGGGTTGATACTGCTTGCTCACCCAATCAAGAATCCAAAGATTGCGCCGTTCCGTGTAATTCACCGGCACGCCCGTGGCCATGAGCTTGCGATCGTAGATGTGCGAATTGTAGCCATACCAAAAGGTCCAGATCGCAGGAGTGCCGCCATCGTTGGCTTCCTTGTGCGGGCGATTGATCCACACCCGATCCGTCGGTTGCACAATCACTTCATCACCCTGCATCCGCACCGAATACTTGAAGGCCAAGCCCTCGCGCCAGCCCATGCTCGCATCGCCAAACACCAGATACTCCATGCCGGCCACCACCCCGCCCTTGGCATGCAAATTCAACCACAACGCCTTGCCCTTGCCCGCCCCCGCCTCCGGCGCCTCGCCCTTACCCACCCAAATCGGCAGCATCGCTCCCGCCGGCGCGGCGATGCCCTCCTTCAAGCTATTGGCACCCGCCACAAGCGCCGTGTCTTCCTTGCCCTCCGCATCCGTGCGGGTCACCGCAAAAAACAAAGTCCCCGTTTCTCCCTTGCCGACCGTATGCACAAACAACCCATCCTGCGGATTGAGCAGCGGCCCCTCCTCCTGAATGCGGAACCCCACCGGCGTGCCCGCCGCCACGCCCTTCTTAAACGACGCCGGATCTTCCCACCAATCCCGAGCACTGTGCCGTTCCAGGTGATGCCCAACCAATTTCGCCTCACTCACGTCGCCAATCGCCTTGCCCGCCACATACACATTAAAACTCGTCCCCACCGCCGTCTCATCCTCCCGCCAAGTCAAAAACACCTGCCCGCCCCGCGCCATCGCCTTCAGTCCATGGACCACCTCAGCGCCCTGCACAGCAGAACCTGCCAGCGCAAAGAAGAACCCGACTCTTACCCACCACGGCATTTCAGATTTCATCGATGATGATCAACGACGGCATGCAACTGCACCTATCCGAGATGCTCGCGCCGCCGCCCAAGAAAGTGATGCCTTTGCACTTTTAACCGCAGATGACTCAGATACCTCAGATGGCATCCAGAATCTTTTCCCAATCCTTATCTGCACTCTCGGCGTCATCGGCGGTCCTGCTCCCTGCCGGATCACATGCAGGCTGTCAATCATCGACTCCAGACCCTTTCTCGGGCAATTCCCTACGGAGACAGGCACCCTCACCGAAGCCACTTTCGTTCTCTTACATATTTCAGATGTTCCGCATCTCCAGCTACCTCACCCGGCAATCGTACTATGCAAGTTGGGTGACAGTCGCCTAACAAAGCATCTCCGTAATTCGAAATTGCATCATAGCATTTTCCCGGAATTGGGCCCTCCCATTCATCTTCAATTCGTCTCACTAGTTCAAATACTTGCTTTCGGCTCCAGCCGCTCAGTGCAAATCGATTAACAAATGATTCGATATTATTCCAAAGCGGCCCTTGGCCTTCGTTTTCGCCATCGGCAAAAACCAAAAACAAATTCTTTAGAATGTCAAAGGCATCTGCTTCCTCCATCTTCATGGCGATTTTCTTGAGGGCTATTGAATCCTTCCTGGGTTCCAATGCTTTAGCCCTGGCAAGGAAGAGCGGGAATCGGAGCGAGAATCAAGGAACGTACCATCCAGCGACGAAATCCTCACTTCTCATCACCCGAAACCGGCGGCACATCGGGCACGGCGGCGAGGATGTCATCAAGGTCGGATAGCCGGCCACGTTGCGCGCGTTGTTCGACTGTATCACGGATCTGCCAGGCGGTGACCTGCGAGGAGAGTGCGATGGCGATGATCGAGTCCACGCTGGTGCCCTCACGCTGAGCGACGTCAGTGGCTTGGCGAATCAGGAAGTCGGGGATGTTGGCTTGGATGGTCATGGGACGATGGCTTGAAGAACGTTCAGAAACTCTTTCGGCGTTACCACTTTCAGAGCAGGCAATCGGTCAGCGGGAAAGTGCCGGCGGTTATGGGTGACAAGATAGCCCACTTTGGCTTCGAGCGCCAGTTGCGCGAAAGCTTCGTCATCGGGGTCGGGAAGTGAGGGCTTCCAGAACGTGCTGGTTCGAAACTCTTCGGCGCCCGCGCAGAGCGCGTCGAGGAAGCGGTCCACCGTACTCGTGGCAAGCCCAAAACTCGGCCCCTCGCGCTTGAGCACCTCATCGTATTCCGAAAGGACCGTGTTGCCGATCAAGAGCGCGAACTCACCTTTTCGAAATCTGGAAACGATCTCAAATGACGCGCCGTGCCTCGACCGCAAAGCGGTAAGCAAGACGTTGGTATCAAGGACAGCCCGGATCATGATTGGTTCGAGATTAGGCCTTACAGATCAGAGTGGCAATGATCCAATCCGATTTCATCTGCGGTTGAACCCGTCCCCGGTCCTTGCCTGAGTAGTTGATTCCCCACCATCGCCGGAAAGGCATCAAGCCGACCCACGTTTCCATTCCTCCATTCCCACCACCCAGCTATTCGCCGGCGAGCCAAACCCCCCATGAAAACCCTGCTCACACTCCTGCTTTCCATCGTTGGTGTTAGTCACGCCACCGCCGCTGCGCTGCCCAATGTCGTGCTGCTCATGGGGGATGATCATGGCTGGGAGGAGACGGGTTACCACGGCCACCCGCATGTGAAGACGCCCGTGCTCGACGAGATGGCTGCCACGGGTCTGCGGATGGAGAGCTTCTACGCCGGGCATCCGAGTTGTTCGCCCACGCGCGGCAGCTTCCTCACTGGGCGGCATCCGAGTCGCTACGGCACCTTTGCGCCGGGTTGGTCGTTGCGGCCGCAGGAGATCACGCTGGGCCACATCATGAGCAAGGCCGGTTATCACTGCGGCCACTTCGGCAAATGGCATGTCGGCACGGTCAAAGCCGGGTCGCCCACGAACCCCGGCGCCATGGGGTTTCACGAGTGGCTCTCCCATGACAACTTCTTCGAGCTCAACCCCTCCCTCTCACGCAACGGCGGCCCGCCCGAAGTCATCCAGGGCGAAAGCTCGGAGATCGTCGTGCAGGAGGCCATTCGTTGCATCGAGCGCGCCCGCAAGGAGGGGAATCCCTTCTTCACCGTGGTCTGGTTCGGCTCCCCGCACGAGCCCTACAGTGGCCTGCCGGCGGATCTCGCACTCTACGATGCCCTGCCGGCAAAGTACTCCAAGAAGGTGCGCCTAACTTCCAATGAAACCGGCAAACCTGTCCAGCGGCCCCAGGGCGAGGTCCTGCGCGAGCGTTATGCCGAGATCACCGCCATGGACCGCGCCATCGGCCAAATGCGCAAGTACCTGGCCGCGCAGGGTCTGCGTGAGAACACCCTGCTCTTTTACTGTGGCGACAACGGCACGTCTCCCGATGCCGCGCTCGGCTTCCCGCATCGTGGCATGAAAGGCCAGGTGTATGAAGGCGGCACCCTCGTCCCCGGTCTCATCGAGTGGCCCGCCCGTATTCCGCAGCCGCGCTCCACCAGCGTCCGCGCCACCACCAGCGACCTGCTGCCCACCCTCTGCGCCATCGCCGGCCAGCCACTCCCGGATCGTCCCATCGATGGCATCGACCTCACTCCATTGTTCGATGGCAAGATGACGGCGCGTCCCACGCCGCTGCATTTTTGGATGTACAACACGGGGAACCTCAGCAAAGCGAAACTCGAACCCTGGATCGATCCCGAGCTGCAAAAAGGCACAACTCCGCTCGCCAAGATCGCGGCCGGCAAAGCCACCCGCGACTTCACCAACTTCCACCACCCTGCCCTCAGCGAGGCCGATTTCCTCGGCCCGCGCGCCATCATTGACGGCAACTTCAAGCTCGTCCTGCATGAGACCAAGAAAGGTGCGTCCGCCCCCGAACTCTTCGATCTCCAGGCCGATCCCGCGGAAAAAACCAACCTCATCGAGCAACAGCCCGCCCTCGCCGAAAAACTGCAAACCCAACTCCGCCAATGGCAGCAGGGCGTGCTGAAAAGCCTCACTGGCGCGGATTACCCAAATCCGCCGCCGCGATGACAAGGCATCTCACTTTCCCTCCGCCGCCCACTTCTTCATGAGGGCGACATTTTTGTCGTAGGCGGGATTGTCGCGGCCGAGATACAGGGCGACATCGCTATCATACCGCTTCTCGGATTCAGGGCCCAGGTCTTTGGTTTCGGCCATCCACTGGTCCAGGCGACCGCGCAAGGTCTCGAGAGTCTTTTGGTGGGCGGGATCACCGGCCAGATTCTTTACCTGCCAGCGGTCAGAGGTCCATTCGTAGAGTTCTTCAGGCGCACGCGTGGGACTGAAGAGGAGCTTTTCTTGAAGGGCATCAAGTTTGCCATCCGCATGCAGAGCGCGCAGGGTCTGGACGATGCTTTTGCCGTCCTTGTAGGCGTTCGGTTGCAGGTGCGGGCGCTGCGGGTGGAAGTTGCGGATGTAGAGGAACTGCTCCGTGCGCACGCTGCGGATGCGCTCGGTGGTTTCATCGCAGCGATCGCGGGCGGCGAAGACAGCATCGCGCTTTTGGTAATCAGGCGCGAGGATATTGCGGCCCTGCATGATCGGCGGGATCGGAATGCCGGCGGCGGCGAGTGAGAAAGCGGGCATATCAATCTGCATCACGAGATCATCCCTCACGGTGCCTTTGGGGATGCCGGGGCCGCGGACGATGAGGGGAATGTGCGTGCCTTCGTTGTAGAGGAATTGTTTGCCGCGCGCGTGGCTGATGCCGTGATCCGTCATGAAGACGATCAGCGTCTGCTCCAACAGGCCTTCCTTTTCAAGGCGCGCGAGGACATCGCCGACATGCTTGTCGGTAAAGCGGACGGCATCGAGGTATGCCGCCCAGTCGCGCAGCAGCACCGGATCGCGCGGGTAGTAAGGCGGCAGGGTCACCGCCTCGGGCTGGACGGCGTTGCCGAGTTCCTGCTGGGCGCGAGCGGAGAGTTTTTGGGCGCTGGCGTCGTTGCCGCCGCGCTGTTTGCCACCGGAGAGTTGCACCTGCATGAAGAAGGGCTGGCCAGGCATGCGACCCGCCCAGTCAGCACTGTCGTAGATCTTCGGATCGTACTCGAAGTTGTAATCCGTCTTGCCGAGTCCGCCTTTGTCCTTGCCCTTCTTTTTCGCGCGCGCCGTGGCGGGCAGGCCGTTGCCGATGCAGGTGTAATAGCCCGCCTTCTGAAATAGGGCAGGCACCGGCGCCACACCCTCCGGCAGGTGAATCTTCTCCACGCCGCGCCCGCTGCGGTGATGATGCGCCCCGATTGTGGTCTGATACATGCCGGTGATCAGCGCGGACCGGCAGGGCGAGCACACCGGCGCGGTGACAAAGGCATGGCTGAATTTCGTGCCCTCGCGCGCCAGGCGATCAACATTCGGCGTCTGGATCGCCGTCTCGCCATAGCAGGAAAAGTTGGCCGACACGTCGTCGACCACGAACCACAGGATGTTCGGCACAGCCGCACGGAGGTGGGCCGCAGTGGCAATGATCAGAGCGAAAACGAGGGCAGCGAGCTTCATAGATTCGGGAATCATCCCTGAACGAAGGCGGCGCCCAAATCTGTCGTGGCGGACTTTGCCCGGCCTTTTCACCTTGCCCGGGTAGTTGAGCGCGCGACTCTTGCCGGTATGCCCCGCCTCGTCGCCATCGTCGCCATGTCCAGCAATCGTGTGATTGGGAAAGATGGCGGCCTGCCCTGGCATTTTTCGGAGGATCTGAAGTTCTTCAAACGCACGACGCTGGGGCATCCCATCCTGATGGGCCGGGCCACCTTTGAGTCGATCGGCAAGCCGCTGCCCGGTCGGCAAAACATCGTGCTCAGCCGGGCGATGGCGCCGCGCGACGGCATCACGGTGATCCGGGACGTGACGGAGCTGGCGCAGGTCTGCCCTGGGGCGGAGCAGGTCTTTGTCATCGGCGGGGCGCAGGTGTTCGCAGCCCTGCTGCCGCAGTGCGATGGATTGTACCTGACCTGGATCGCGCAGGCCTTTGAGGGGGACACCTTCCTGCCGCCGTTCGAGCACCTGTTCCACCTCAAGGAAGTGGTCGGGCGCGCGGAAGGGCTGGAATTTCGCTACTACGAGCGAGCAGCGGATTAGGCCTTTGCCTCGGCCGCGACGGGAGCCTGGTAGCCGGCATCCTTCACCGTGATGGCGTCTTTGCCCAGGCGCTGGCGGAGGTAGTGCAGGCGGGCGCGGCGGACTTTGCCGGCCTTCGTGACTTCGACCTTGGCCACCTTGGGGCTGTGCAGGGGGAAAACGCGTTCCACGCCTTCACCGTAGGAGATTTTGCGGACCGTAAAGGCCTCATTGAGGCCGCTGCCCTTGCGGGCGATGACGATGCCGGCGAAAATCTGAATACGTTCCTTGTCACCTTCGACGACTCGGGTATGGACCTTCACCGTGTCGCCCACGCGAAACTCGGCGACGTCCTTTTTCAACTGCTCAGAATCGATTTTGGAAATGATATTGCTCATGACAAACTCCTTGGGGGGTCGCAGGGTTCCCATGAGAGGCGAACCGGGCGAGGGGCGGGCATGATGGATGCATCCCCGCTTTTGGCAACCGGTTTTTGCGGCAAAAGTCCCCTTTTCGACCCGCCAAACCTCCCTTTAAGCAACCTCTTGCCCTCGCCACGACCCGCGACCATAAGCTTCCCATGACCGCAGATTACCTCCTGATCGACGTTGGCAACGGCCGGACGAAGTTCGGCCTAGCCACCCGGGATGCCATTTTGGCCCGGCGGGAGGCCCCGACCCCGGGGATCACGGCAGACGGGGTGCGGCAGGCCGTCGAGGGGTGGGAATTCAGCCGGGCGGTGCTGTGCAGTGTCGTCCCGGCGGCAGTAGCACCGTTTCGGGAGGCCTTGGGGCTCAAATTGCTCGAACTGCGCCACGACACCCCCATGGGGATCGGCATCCGCTATCCTGAGCCGGAGACGATCGGTCCTGACCGCCTGGCCAATGCGGTGGCGCTGGCGCATTTGCACGGCGCGCCCGGCATTGTGATCGACTTTGGCACGGCGGTGACCTTTGACGTGCTGTCGGCAGACGAACACTATGTGGGCGGGGTCATCGCCCCCGGGCTGCGGTTGATGACGGACTACTTGCATGAGCGGACGGCGCTTTTGCCCCAGGTGGAGCTGCGCGAGCCGGAAACCGCCATTGGCAAGTCCACGGTCGGCGCCATCCTCGCCGGCGCCGCGATCGGGTATCGTGGCATGATCCGCGGCATCCTGGATGCGCTGCGCGAAGAACTCCCCGAAGGCGGCCGCGCCCACATC
The DNA here is from genome assembly GCA_034377045.1 of Prosthecobacter sp. GTDB lineage: Bacteria > Verrucomicrobiota > Verrucomicrobiia > Verrucomicrobiales > Verrucomicrobiaceae > Prosthecobacter. The sequence goes on from JAXMIV010000184.1 coordinate 8,868, forward strand.
GTCGCCACCGGCGGCGACGCGGCCTGGATTGTATCCGGCCTGGAGGAGGAGATTGTGGTAGACCCGGATTTGACCTTGCACGGGCTGCGTTTGGTAGGCAATCTCGGCGCCCCATCTCTTGGCTGAGAACCCACCCACCTCTGTTGGCATCGATTTCGGCGGCACGTCCGTCAAGCTGGGCGTCTGCCGTGGCGATGAGCTGCTGTTGACCGACGAGCCGATTCCGACGGCCGCCTTTTCG
>JAXMIV010000185.1:0-6265 GCA_034377045.1 Prosthecobacter sp.
CTGGAAGGCCAGCGAGATTGCCGTGCCCTGCACCGACGAATGGATCAACCCGAATGAGACCACCGCCGTCGAACTTGCTGATGGCAGCGTCATGCTGAACATTCGCAGCGAGTCCAAGGCCCATCGCCGCCTGATCACCACCAGCAAGGATGGCGCGACGAATTGGAGCACGCCGAAGTTTGACCAGGCCCTTTTGGAACCGATCTGCATGGGCAGCGTGGTGCGTCTGTCCCTGCAGGGTCCCTCTGACAAAAATCGCCTGCTGTTTTCGAATCCCGACAACCTCGCCAAAGAGAAAGGCAAAGAAGAGTCCGGCAAGAATCGCGACCGCAAAAATGTTTCCGTCAAACTCAGCTACGACGAAGGCCAGACGTGGGCCGTGAGCAAATCCGTGGAGCCCGGTTGGAGCGCCTACAGCGACATCGGCGTCAGTCAGGCCGGCACCATCCTCTGCTTCTACGGCCGCGCCGAAAAGAGCAACTTCGCCGGCGATCGTCTCACTCTTGCCCGGTTTAATTTGGAGTGGCTTACGGACGGTAAAGATCAGTTGCCGAAGTGAGCGAGCCCTTGAACTTTCCCCAGCAACTTATGAAGCCGCTTTTTCCTGTCACTATCCTGTGCCTTCTGGCGACATGGGCTCGCGCCGATGTCAAACTCCCCGCCATCTTCTCCGATCACATGGTCCTGCAGGCGGGCGCCGAGGTTCCTGTCTGGGGTTGGGCGGAGCCGGGTGAAGCGGTGACGGTTTCGGTGGCCGATCAAACGATGACGGCAACCACCGATGCCCAGGGCAAATGGACCGCAAAACTCGGCAAGCTCAAGGCGGGCGATGAGCCGCAGACGCTGACGATCAAAGGCGCGAATACGCTGGTGGTCAAAGATGTGCTGGTGGGTGAAGTGTGGCTGGCCTCAGGGCAGTCGAACATGGCGTTTACTTTCAAAAGCGGGGCCTATCCAGAACGCATGAGCCAGGAAGCGAATCTGCCGAAGATCCGTGTTTTCACGGTCAAGCAGCATTCGACGCGCACGCCGCAGACGAATTGTGAGGGTTCGTGGATCATCGCCTCCCCGGAGACGGTGGGGAACTTCTCGGCGGTGGCGTATTTCTTCGGCCAGGAATTGCACAACGAACTCAAGGCGCCCGTGGGCATGGTCGTCTCTTCCTGGGGTGGAACGGACATCGCAGCCTGGACCAGCGAAGAGGTGCAGACGCCGAATCCGGCGCTCAAGGCCCAACTGGAAGCGTGGAAAGCAAGCGAAAAGACCTATGATCCGGTCAAGGCCAAGGCGCTCAATGACAAACAAATAGAGGCCTGGAACAAAAAAGTGGCGGCGGCAAAAAAAGCGGGCAATTCCTTCCCAAGGAAGCCTTCCTTGAAGAGGCAGCCCAGCCTCGATCAGAATCATCCCGGCAATCTCTACAACGGCATGATCGCACCGCTCATCCCGTATGCCCTGCGCGGCGCCATCTGGTATCAGGGTGAACACAATTGCTCCTCAGTAGAGAAGGCCAAGCTGTATGCCACGCAGTTGCCGCTCCTCGTTCAAGACTGGCGCACGCGTTGGGGCCAGGAGTTTCCTTTCGCTTGGGTGCAGTTGCCTAATTTTGAGCAGGCTGCTTTTCGGCCCCTGGTGCGCGAGGCGATGCTGAAGAGTTTGGCGATCAAGAATACCGGCATGGCCGTCACCATCGACATTGGCGAAGCGAAGGACAATCATCCAAAGAACAAACCCGAAGTGGGCCGCCGCCTGTCGCTGTGGGCGCTCGGGACGGTGTATGGCAAGGCGGTGCCCGCGATATCGGGTCCGCTGCCGCTCATTCGTGAGGTTCGGGAAAACCACATTGCCGTGACCTTCAAGCATGCCAATGAAGGGCTGGTGGCGAAGGGGGCGGAATTGAAAGGTTTCGAAATCGCCGGCGCCGACAGGGTTTGGAAACCGGCCACCGCCAAGATCGCGGGTGATGAAGTCCTCATCTCCAATCCCGAAGTGCCGAAACCCGCCGCGGTTCGTTACTCGTGGGCCAGCTATCCGGACGGCAATCTTTACAACGGCGCAGGCCTCCCCGCTTCTCCTTTCCGGTCCGACGACTGGGAAGTCACAGCCAAATAGTCTTCCTTCGCACCCTCGTGAAATCGCTGCTTCTCGTCGTTCTCCTCGCTCTGTCGTCTTACGCGGCCGAACCTCTTCTTGAAAAGATCGACCTCTTCGAAGGTGGTAAGGACGGCTTCGCTTCGTACCGCATTCCCGGCATCGTCGTCACCGCCAAAGGCACCGTCCTGGCCTATTGCGAAGCTCGTAAAGACAGCAAGGCCGACTGGGGTGAAATCGAAGTCCATCTCCGCCGCAGCACCGATGGCGGCAAGACCTGGGAACCCGCGCGGAAGATCGCCCACACCGGCGACCGCATCGAAGGTAATCCGCGCAAAAGGGAAGGCGGCGAACACGAGCAAACCGTGAACAATCCCGTCGCCATCGCGGACAAGGACGGCACCGTCCATCTCCTCTACTGCATCAACTACGCCCGCTGCTTTTACATGCGCAGCACCGACGATGGCCTAACCTTCAGTGCGCCCGCCGAGATCACCGCCAGCTTCGAGCCCTTTCGCCCGCGTTGTCCGTGGAATGTCCTTGCCACCGGCCCTGGCCACGGCATCCAGCTTCGCAAAACCGGCCGCCTCGTCGTCCCCGTCTGGCTCGCCTACGGCAAAAATCCGGGCGATCACGGCCCCTCCATGACCGGCGTCATCTACAGCGACAACGGCGGCCACATCTGGAAGGCCGGCGACATCTCCGTGCCCGATGTCGAACCCTTTGACAGCCCCAATGAAACCGCCGTCGCCGAATTATCTGATGGCCGCGTCATGTTAAACACTCGCACGGGAGGATCCCTGCCCAATCGCCGCGTCGTCACCCTCGGTCCCAATGGCGCCACCGAATGGGGCGCCCCTCGTTTCGATCCTGCCCTTTGGGAGCCCGTCTGCATGGCCGGCCTCACCGCCATGCCGAATGCGCCCAGCATGCTCGTTTTCTCCAATCCGCATAACCTCAAGCGCGACGAAAGCGGCAAAGAGATCCCCGGCTCCCGCGCCGAACGCCGCAACCTCTCGGTCAAACTCAGCCGCGACGACGGCCAAACATGGCCAGTGAACAAGACGTTGGAACCCGGCCCCAGCGCCTACTCCGATCTGGCCGTACTGCCGGATGACACCATCCTCTGCTTCTACGAGCAAGGCCGGAAGATCACCCTCGCACGCTTTAACCTCGATTGGCTGCAGGCCCCTTAGCGCGTTCAGGTAATGCGCATCGCCGCGCCTTGCTCCGCCAGAAACCGCTTCACGTCCCCCACGGTGAATTCGCCAAAGTGGAAGATGCTCGCGGCCAGCACGGCATCGGCTTTGCCTTCATTAAGCACATCCGCCATGTGCTGCATGGTGCCCGCGCCACCGCTGGCGATCACCGGAATGGTGACTGCTTCGCTGACGGCCCGCGTCAAAGCGAGGTCATAACCCGCCTTGGTGCCATCCGCGTCCATGCTGGTCAGCAGGATCTCACCGGCACCGCGCCGGCACACTTCCGCGGCCCATTCCACCGCATCCAGTTTCGTGGGAGTGCGGCCGCCGTTGATGTAGACGGTCCAGGACCCGCTTGTATTGCGCTTGGCATCAATGGCGACGACGATGCACTGGCAACCAAAGGCCTCCGCGGCTTCGTCAATGACGTGCGGCGTCTTCACTGCGGCCGTATTGACACCCACCTTGTCGGCCCCGGCCAGCAGCATCTCGCGCATATCTTTGACGGTGCGGATTCCCCCACCCACCGTTAGCGGCATGAAGCAGCGCTCGGCCGTCCGCGTCACCACATCCACCATCGTCTTGCGTTCTTCGTGGCTGGCGGTGATGTCCAAAAACACCAATTCATCCGCGCCCTGGTCGTTGTACACCTGCGCGCACTCCACCGGATCACCGGCATCCCGCAGTTGCAGAAACTTCGTGCCTTTGACCACACGGCCTTCTTTGACGTCCAGACAGGGAATGATACGCTTTGTCAGCATAGAAGCTTAGAGCTAAGGGCGGAGCGCAGAGAGTCAAATGTCGATCCCCCCAAAATTGCGCGCCTCCATTCTCATGAAGTCCCCCAAACCCCCTGAGCCAACCCCAGTGCTCGCCGACGATCCCCTTTCGGCTGGTTTCCTGGAGTTCATGGAGGTGGAACGGCGCTCGTCCCCCCGCACCCTCGAAAACTACCGCCACGCGCTCGCCGACTTTCGCCGCCGTTACCGGGGGTTCACCACCTGGGAGGCGCTGACCGCCGACGATTTCCGCCGTTACCTCTTCGATCAAATGAAGCGCGACCTCGGCCGTGCCACCATCCGCCTGCACTTCGCCGCCCTGCGCTCCTTTTTCCGCTGGCTGACCCGCCGGCGTGGCTGGACCCACAATCCGCTTTTGGATGTGCAACTCCCGAAGCAGGAGAAAAAGCTGCCCGTCATCCTCACGGTGACTCAGGTGATCGAAATGCTCGACCTGCCCCTTAAGCTCGAAAAGGACAAGCAGGCGCCCCTCTGGGGGGCTGAACGCGACGCCGCGATCCTCGAACTCTTTTACAGCACGGGTATGCGCCTCGCCGAGCTCGCCGGCATCAATGTCGAGGACGTCGACACTTATAGCGACAGCGTCCGCGTCTTCGGCAAAGGCCGCAAAGAGCGCCTCTGCCCGGTCGGCACCCCCGCGATGGAGGCGATCCAGCGCTACCGCCAAAAGGCCGCCGTCCACCACGGCCCCCTTTTCCTCAGCAAGTTGCGCAAACGCATCACCCCCCAGGCGATCGCCGACATTGTGGACAAGTACTGGAAAAAGTCCGGCCTCCCCGTGCATGTCACCCCGCACAAGCTGCGGCACAGTTTCGCGACCCATCTGCTCAATAACGGCGCCGATCTGCGCAGCGTCCAGACCCTTCTCGGGCACGCCAGCCTTTCCACCACCCAGATCTACACCCACGTCTCCACCCAGCGGATGAAGGAAGTTTACAACGCCTCCCATCCACGGGCGTAGAAGCCCATCTTGACTCCTTGAACCGTTGACGAGCGCCCCCGTCTCTCTACCCTCGCTGCGTATGGCAAAATCAGCACTTGGAAAAGGACTTGGCGCATTGATCTCAGCCCAGCAGGCTGTGGCGGGCGTGGCGCGTCCGCCTGCGCTGGCTCAACCGGCCCCTGGCGATGTGGTCAATCGCGTTTCCCTCGATCAGGTGATCCCCAGCCCGCTGCAGCCGCGCAAGGATTTTGTCGCCGCGCAGCTCACGGAACTCATGGAGTCGATCCGTGAACACGGCATCATTCAGCCGCTCATCGTCCGCCGCGTGAATGGCAAGCTGGAGCTCATCGCGGGTGAACGCCGTTTTCGCGCTTCCCGGGAGCTCGGACTCAAAGAGGTTCCCGTCATCGTGCGCGAAGCCTCCGACAAGGATGTGCTGGAAATGGCGCTCATTGAGAATCTCCAGCGCGAAGATCTCAATCCCATCGAAGAAGCCCGCGCCTATGAGCGCCTGGCCAAAGACTTCAGCATGCGGCAGGAGGACATCGCCCAGCGGGTCGGCAAGAACCGCGCCACCGTGGCCAACTCGATGCGCCTGCTGGATCTCTCCGATGATGTGCAGCAGATGCTGTCTTCCGGCAAGCTCAGCACCGGCCACGCCAAGGTCCTTCTGACCCTGAAGAATCCGGATGAGCAGATCCGCGCTGCGGAAGACGTCCTGCGCAAGGGGCTCACCGTCCGCGCCACGGAAAAACTCACCACCGCCATCCTGCATCCGCCGCCGCCGAAACCGGTGATTGATGACTCCGAGATGAGCCGCGCCATTGACGCTGTCGAGCAGCGGCTCATGCACCACCTGACCACCAACGTCAGCGTGCAGCATCACGAGAAAAAAGGCCGCATTGAGATCGACTACTACGGTGTCGAAGACCTCAACCGCCTCCTGTCGCTGATGGGTGTCAAGGAAGAGCCCTTCGACGATTGATTTGCACCATGCGCGGGTTCCTTGTCGCTCTGTTGTCCTGCAGCCTCCTCCTGAGCGCGTGCAACCGTGCGGACTATGCCGAGGAACCGGTGCTGAGGACCTTCCTGGAGCGCTACTTCTCGACTTGGTCCGCGCAGGATATGGAAGGCTACGGCGCCTGTTTTGACCCCGCCGCGAGGATCACCTTTGTGGACCAGAGCGGCCACGGCAGCAGCCAGGGCCTCACGGATTTTCTGCACGGCCA
>JAXMIV010000186.1:0-8750 GCA_034377045.1 Prosthecobacter sp.
CGTGTGCTTCGCGGAGATGGGCTTTGAAGGAGGTGCCGATTTGGGCGAGGCGATTTTTGGTGCCGATGCTCATGAGGGGAAGGGGGAGGGAAGTAGTCCAGTTGCGCCGCAACTGGAGGATTGAGAGAAAGGCAGTTGGAGCCCAACTGCGCTACTTTAGATGGGGGAAGGGTTGCCGCGGCCGTCGGTTTGGAAGAAGGATTCCATGCGCTGGCGAAGGTCGGCGTAGAAGGTGTGGGCCATTTGTTCGAGCATCTCGGCTTTCTGCGAGATGCCGTTGGTGCCGATGCGTTCGCGTTCGGCGCGGATGGATTCTTCAAAGGCGCGCTCGAGTTCGAGGAGGTGCTCCATGAATTCCTTGGCGGCACGGGAACGGTCGACGCCTTCGATCAGAGCGCGTTCCAAGGGCTTGTTCTGCGTGAGATGAAGGAAGCGGCCTTCGGAAAGCTGCTTCATGTACTTCCCGAAGCTTTGGATGAAGGCGAGGCGTTCGCCGTCAAATTTGACTTCGTCGCAGTCGAGCAAGGTGTCGTACGGGCCGGGCTTGGCGAAGAACTTGACGACCAGTGGAATCGTATCCACCAGCATGAAGAGGAGAGTCAGGACGCCGTAGGCGATCAAAGCAAATTGGCCGCCTTCGGCGCCTTGCTGGAAGAGCTTATGGAGAGCCAGAGTTTGGGTGAGAATGTCGCGCCTCGGTTCGGTGCGGATTTTGGCGATGCGGGCTTCTTCGTCACTGGCGAGGCCGGCGATCTCGGTATGCAGGTTGGCGACCTGCGCCAATTGGGCGTCGATCTGCGTCTTGAGGGTGCCGCGAATGGCGTTTTGCTGACCGACAAACTGATCGGCCTGTTCCTGCTGCACCTTGCGCTTGAGGGCAGCGATGCGGTCCTGCTCCGCTTTCAGTTTGTCGGCTTCCTCGGCGGCCTTGGCATCGAGGGCAGCGTTGACACCGTCTTCAGCGGCCTTGATTTCGGCCTGAAGGACGACGCGGTTGTTCGTCATCGTATCGAGGAGACCGGAGAGGCGCTGGGATTCCGCGCGGCGCCAGGTCAGTTGATCCTCCATGATGCTCTTCGCGCGTGGTCCGAGGCCGATGATGCCGCTGCGTTGGCCGTTGACCTCGCGCTCAAACTCAGTCTGCCAGTGATTGAGCTCCTCGGCGATTTTTTGGTAATCGGTACTAACCTTGGCCATCTCCGTGTCCAAGGTGGTGAGACGGGTTTTGCCAGGGGCGGCGGCTTCGGCGAGCTTGGCTTCGCGTTCAGTCTTGAGTTTCTGTTCCTCTTCGGTGAGGGGCTTCTGCACAGGCTGGCCGTTGTCGTCGAGAAATTTGGCGTTGAAGCTGGAGTTCCAGGCTTCGCGCTGTTTGCCGATGTCCTCCTCCAGAGGTTTTAGGCGGGCTTCCACCAATCCTTTTTGTTCGGCGGCGACTTTGCGCGCGGCTTCAATTTCAGCCTGGCGGTCCTTTTCAACCACCGAGGAGATGGTGTCCTTGAAGAGAAGCAGGCTCAACGGATGCGAGATGGTGATGCCCATGAGGGCGGCGACGACCATGCGCAGGCTGAATTGGGCGAGTTTGCGAAAGACGCTCTGGTAGGCGCGATAGGTGGTGAGCAGGGCGCGGTCCACCGTCATGATGATGAAGGACCAGACCAGGGAGATGGGCGCGATTATCCACCAATCGTTGGTCAGGGTGGAGAGCGCATAAGCGCAGGCGATGATGGCGAAGGTGCAAGGCACCAGGACGGTGGCGCCAAAGGCGACATACTTGCGCCGTTCCCAAGCCGGGCATGCCGCAAGGTTGTCGGCGGAGGCTCCGGAGAGCCAGAAGAACACGCGTTCCAGGCGAGCTAGGAGGGACATAGGAATTCAGGCTAGGTACGTGCGGGAGGGGGGAGGAGTTGCAGAATAACCGAAGGTTATGCAGGCTACTTGAGGCTGTTGCCGGACCAGCCGCCACCGAGGGACCGGAGAAGCTGGACGGTGGCAAAGAGGCGCTGGCCGTCGAGCAGGGCGAGCGTGAGGCGGGTGGTGAGGACGGTGCGGTCAGCATCGACGACCTCGAAATAGCTGGCGAGCCCGCGATCATAACGCAGACGGGCGAGGCGGCTGGTGTCCTGAGCGGAAGCGAGGGCGGCGGCGACGGCACTGCGCTGTTTGCCAAAGGCTTTCAGGTCCAGGATCGCGTCCTCCACTTCGCGGAAGGCGGTGAGGATCGTCTGCTGATACGTGGCGGCGCTTTCCTCATAGCGGGAATAGGCGCCGCGCAGGTTGGCGCGCAGGCGACCACCCTGGAAGATGGGGATATTCACCTGGGGGCCGATGGAGGCGGCACGACTGCGCCATTCGAGGAAGTCTTCGGCGCCGATGCTGTCAAGGCCGCCGCCGCCGATCAGGGTGAAGGAGGGGTAGAATGAAGCGGTGGCGACGCCGATGCTGGCATTGGCGGAGCGCAGGTCCTGCTCGGCGGCGCGAATGTCAGGCCGGCGCAGCAGGACGGAGCTGGGAAGACCGGCGGGGACGTGGGGAGGGGAGGGGAAAGTGCGGTTTTTGGCCAGAGAGAAATTCACCGGCATCTCGCCACAGAGGACGGCGAGGGCGTGCTCGACAGCGCCGCGTTGGCGCTCGATGGCAGCGAGGTCATTCTTGGCCAGTTCCAGCTCGGTGCGGGCGCGGGCGACATCCATTTCATTGGCGAGGCCGCCTTCAAACCGGGACTGCTGGAGGTTGCGGGCCTCTTCGCGCAAGGAAATGGTTTCGCGGATGATCTGCTCCTGGGAATCGAGGGAGAGGGCGAGGAAGAAGTTCCGTGCCACTTCGGCGGCGATGATCAGGCTCTGAGCTGCGAAGCGGTCGGCGGCGGCGGCTTCATTGGCCCGAGCACCCTCGACGCCTCGCCGCACACGGCCCCAAAGATCGACCTCGTAGTTCAAATTGAGGAAGGTGCGGTAGCGATCACTTTCCGGCCGGCGGGTTGCCCCCCCGAAGCCGCCAATGCCGATACTGTTGCGCGAAGAGTAGTCAAAGGACGCGGTGCTTTGGAAATCAATCTGGGGAAACAGACTGGCGCGCTGGGCGCCGGTGAGTGAGCGAGCCGTCTCGACACGGGCCAGGGCGGCACGGAGATCCTGATTGTTGGCCAAGGCACGGGTGACGAGGGAATTGAGGGTGCTGCTCTTGAACAGCGTCCACCATTGATCCGGGACGGGCAGATCTGACACATTGGCGCGTTCCTTCCAGCGGCCCGGCAGCGTGAGAAAGGGAACCTGGAAATCAGGGCCGACGGTACAGGCAGGCAGCAGCAGAGCGGTGAGGAGGGCCGCAGTGGCGGACGAGCGTGGAGGAAAGGACATTCGCAACGGAGTCACGGGTTAAATTCCGAGGAACAAGGCGAGGAAGGCCGCCTTGTGCAAACGGTAGATGAACGTCAAGTTTGAACATACGAAGCCTCCCGGGGTTGCCAGGCGCGTTGTCCGGGGCATGGATGGGGGAATCCGCTGCTTCTCCGCGTTCCTGTTTTCCCAATGCGTTGCCTCGTGTTACTGCTGTTGCTCACGCCGCTGCTCCAATCTGGGCTTCAGGCGCAGTTGACGCGGGCCGTGGAAGTGCGGGCGCTGCCATACGAGCGGGCGCTGGAAAAGCTGCCGGTGGCATTGACGGCTACGGTGGGGTTTGTCGAAGGCGGCACAACGATCTTTGTGCAGGATGAAACGGCGGGCACCCATCTTCACCTGAAGCCGGCGCGGACAGACCTCAAGGTGGGCGATCAGGTGCGCGCCGAGGGTGAAACCATGGCGGGACTATATCTGCCGGGGATTGCCGTGACGAGCCTGGAGGTGCTGGGCCACGGCCCGTCTCCCGCGCCCGTTGCCGCGAGTTATGATGATCTGGCATCGGGGCGCTATCACTATCAGCGCGTCGTGGTGGAGGGCATCGGGCGCAGGCTGACCCAGGTGGATGAGAATCGAGCCGTGTTGCGCCTGATGTTGGGGGGGCGGGTTTTGGAAGTGCGCGTGGATGCGCCACCCGGCACCGCGCCCGCGGTGGTGGATGCACGGCTGCGCATCACGGCCCTGGCTGCGGGCGGCATCAACGACCGCCGACAACTCGTTTTTCCCTACCTGCGCGTCACGGGGTGGGAGGATGTAGCGGTGTCGGAACCGGCCCGTCCCCTCACCGGCCTGGCGCCGGTGCCGGTCGCGAACCTGTTGCGCTTTGGCGCCCCGGATGAGGCTGCTCACCGAGTGCGGGTCCGCGGCGTGGTGCTGGCGGCCTTTCAAGATGGCCGGGTGTTTGTGCGTGACCAGCCCCCTGAGTCCGAGCGCCCGCCCGAGGCAGAAGAGACGGTCGTTCGCGCCTTGGGGATCCATCTGATCACACCGGCAGCGATGGAGCCCGGCGAGGTCATCGAGGCCATCGGTTTCCCTGTCATGGATCGATTCAGTGCGTCCTTGGCGGATGCGGAAATCCAGAGCACCGGCCAGCCGCCCGTCTTCGCTGCCGAAGCGGCAAAGCCTGTGAACGTGACTATGGCGGCATTGGCGGATGGTGAGCGGGACTCTGATCTGGTGACGTTATCCGCGCGGCTGGTGAATGCCTTTCGCACCACGGATGGCTACGATTTGAGGATGGATGCCGGGGAAGTGAGCTTGCGGGCGGTACTGCCCGCCGCCGTGGCCATTCAAGACTTGGCAACCGGTTCGCTGTTGCGGCTCACGGGCATTTGCCAGGTGGAGTCGAGTACGGACAAAGGCTTTCGGTCACGAGCGGATCGCACAGTGCTGCTGTTGCGTGGACCCGCGGACTTGCAGGTGCTGCAAGCTCCGTCGTGGTGGACGGCGCGGCGTCTGGCCGTTGCCCTGGGCATTTTCGGTGGGATCATTCTTCTGGGACTGGTCTGGATCGGCGTGCTGCGCCGGCAGGTCACGGGGCAGGCGGCGGCCTTGAGCGCGGGCGTTGGGCAGAAGGCGGCATTGGAAGAACGGCAACGCATCGCCCGGGAGTTTCACGACACTTTGGAGCAGGAGCTCGCGGGGCTGAATTTGCGCCTGGATGCGGCGCTGACACGCCCGCTGGAGGAGAAGGCGCGCAGCTTGCTGGACACCTCGCGTCAACTCGTGAAGCGGGTGCAGGCGGAGGCGCGCAATTTGGTCGCTGATCTGCGCAGTGATCCCGCCGCCACGGCGGATTTGGGCGAGGCGTTGCGTGAGTTGGCGGAGCGGGTGTCGCTGGATGACATCCTGGCGGTGCAGGTGAATGTTGAGGGAGCGATTCCGCTGTTGCCAACGCATGCGGTTCATCACCTGAGGATGATCGCGCAGGAGGCGGTGACGAATGCTCTGAAACATGCCGGCGCTCGAATCATTACCTTGGGCCTGAGCCTGGGTGACGGCCTATTGCGCCTAACCATCATTGATGATGGACGGGGTGTTGAGGAGTCGCAGACTCAAGGGAAGCCTGGCCACTTTGGCTGCATGGGCATCCGGGAACGCGCCCGCAAGATTGGCGCGGAAGTGGCCTGGAAAAGTCGTGAAGGCGGTGGCACCTGTGTCGAAGTGCTTTTCAAATTGGATGAGGCCTAACCATCATTATGACCATCAAAATTCTTCTCGTCGATGATCATTTTGTCGTCCGCAGCGGACTGGCTGCCTCCTTGGAGCTTGAGGATGACTTGAAGGTGGTGGGCGAACTGGACCGGGGTGAGGAGGCGCCCGACACTTATGCGAAACTCCGGCCCCATGTCGTCATCATGGACCTGCAATTGCCGGGTATCTCCGGCGTGGAGGCGACGCGCGCTCTCGTGGATCGACATCCGGAGGCGCGGGTCTGGTCTTTTCCACCTTTGCCCGGGACGACGAAATCCTGGCGGCGCTACGCGCAGGGGCGCTCGGTTATTTGCAAAAGTCCGCCAGCCGGGAGGCGCTGCTGGGGGCGATTCGTGCCGTCGCGCAGGGGGAGCGGAGTTTGCCCACGGACTTGGATCAGCGGCTGCGGGTGCTGCTTTCCGAAGCGGAGATCACGCCGCGGGAGCGGGAGATCCTGACGCTGATCACCCGGGGGAACGCCAACAAGGAAATCGCCGCGACCCTGGGGATTTCCGAGGACACCGTGAAGCAGCACGTCAGCCGCATCCTGCAAAAACTGCGCGTCAATGACCGCGCTCAAGCCACGGCGGAGGCGATCCGGCGGGGTTTGGTCAGGGTGTAGGCGAGGGCAGCGTGGCTACCGGCAGCAGTTTCAGCCCGTGCGGGATGAAGCGCTCAAAATCGCCGATGTTGCGCGTGGCGACGCGGACGCCGGAACCCATGGCGGCAGCCGCGATCATGCAGTCCGCATGCGAGCCCCGCCGGCGCCCGGTGTAGTGAAAAAGCCGTGAAGCCTGCTCCGCATCCTTGGCGGTAAAGTCGAGGACGCCACCCTGAAGCACCGCGTGAATGGCGTCCTTCTGCTGCTTTGTGTGCGGGCCATTGAGAAACTCCGACCAGACAATCGCGGACGCGGCCAATTCCTCGCCCTCCGCGAGCCACTGCCGGACCACCGCGATGTGCGGTGATCCGATGGTGACCAGATCGATCAGCAGGTTGGTATCCAGGTGGATCATGCTTCCCACCAGTAGCGTTTGGCCTCCCGTTCAGCCTGCACTTCGTCCCGGAAGGCCTGAGCCTCCTGCACAGTCAGACCGCCGCCATTTTGCAGCCAATCCAGCGCTTCCAGGGGTTTGGGGCGTTGATCTTTCATATCCTCTTCCTCCTTGATGCGTTTCACGGCGCGCCGCATGACCTCAGCCTTCGGCACGTTCCATTTTTTCGAAAGCAGGTCCAGGATACCCACGGTAACCGCATCCAGGGCCATGCTTGTTCTTGTGAGTGTGTATGACATGTGGTAACAGGTTATGCATTCGGGGGGTCTTGGCAAATGGATTTTTGCATCCCCCTAAAGTGGGGGGCCGGGGGACGTGAAAGATCTGGTCAGGCGGCGTTCTATAAGGGCACACTGCTTAGCCTCTCCCTCATGACTCGTACCGCCTTTTGCCTCCTTGCCTTGGCCACCGCTTTTCCAGCGGGAGGTCAAAATGATGCTGCCGCAGGCAATGATACCAGCGACGACCATCCGCGCACACCGGTCGTCCAGTGGCGCTTTGATGATCAGAAGGAGCCGGGACCGCACGCGCCGGCGTATCCGGGGTTTCCGGCCAACAACACTGCCGCACTCTCAGATGGCAAAACTGCTGTGGTGACGGTCATGGACAATGGCCCGGAGGCGGATCATCCGCTGCGCTTTGGCCTCAATGAGTCCATCACTCTGGAGGCATGGGTGAAAGTGAAAGAGATCAGCGAGGGCAGCCTCGTTTACATTGTGGGCAAAGGCCGCGCGAAGGGGAACACCAAGAACCAAAACTACGCGCTGCGCCTTAAGGGCGACAACGGCGGCGGCAAGGTGAGTTTTCTCTTCGCCAGCGCGCCGGTGGGGAACAAGCCCGCGGGTTGGCATCGCTGGACCAGCGACGACGGTTTTGCGGGGGGTGGCTGGCACCACATCGCGGTGGCCTACAAGTTTGGCGAACCCAAAAGCATTCGCGGTTATGTGGATGGGTTGGCGACGAAGGGCAAATGGGACATGGATGGCGCCACCGACCGCGCACCGGCCCAGGACGCCGAAGAAGTGCTGCTGGGCACCGGCAACGGGGGCGGCAAAGGCAACAGCTTCATGGGCTGGATGGATGACGTGCGTATCTGGCGGGCGGCTTTGTCCGAGGATGTGTTGAAAGGCCGCTATCAGTTTGTGGCTCCGCCGCCGGTCGTGCAACGCAAGGACGTTCCGAAGGGGCAGGTGCTGGTCCAAATTTGTGAGAAAGGCATGCCGGAGCGAAATGCCTGGCCCGACGAAGCCCTGAAAGCCACGGAGAGCTACACCGAGCCTGCCTTTGGCTTTTTTGAAGAACTGCAAAAGTATGTGGACACTGGCGTGCGTGGAGACCGGGCCAATCCGCATTTGCTGCGGGCCGCCGCCATGGTGACGCTGCCGAAAGGGAAGCACCGCCTGCTGCTGCGCGGTCGTGGCGCCAGCCGCCTCTACATCGACAACAAGCCCATCCTTTCAACGCCCTTCCCGAGTGGCGACGGCGGCGGCCACGGGCATGTGGCCGAACAAAAAGAGTATCTGGATCTTGGCCCCGATTTTCGCTTTCGCCCACCGGGAAATCGCGAAGCGTGGTGTGAATTTGAGTCGAAGGGACAACCCCATTTCGTGATCATGGAAACGATCGTGGGCGGCTACATGGGCAAGAACACGCGGCGTCCCGAGCTGGGCGAAACCGTGGTGGCGTGGTCGCCGCAGGGCAGTGAATCCTGGCAAATGCTGACGCCGGGCAAAGCAAGCATCGCCTACAACGATGCCGGCTGGGAAGCCTATGCCGCCGAACGCAGCGAGCGTCATAACTTGGCGAATGCCGCCAACCGTGCGAAGCTCCGCGATTCCCAAGGGGCCTATTGGGCGAAACGCCGCGCGGCCGCGCGGCAATGGCTCTCCAGCACGACTGAGGTGCCTGTGCCTGCCCTGATGGGAAACTTTCCCGCAAACAATCAGATCGACCATTTCATTGCGGCCAAGATCGACGCGGTGCGCAAACAAATGGCGGATTCCAAGAGCGGTACGGTGGACTATTATCGGGATGTGCAGCCGATTCTGGAGGCCCGGTGCTATGACTGCCACCAGGGCGGCAAGGCCAAGGGCGGGCTGAAGATGAA
>JAXMIV010000187.1:0-4185 GCA_034377045.1 Prosthecobacter sp.
GCGGCACTACATGCCGGGGTATCTGCCGAAGCCCTTTGGCGGTATCGCGAAAGCGCGGGATTCGCATGAGATCAGTCCTGATCAATACACCAAAGCGATCGCCGCGCTGCATGCGTGGCGGCCGCTGGCCAGTGCGGAGGAGAAGGCGGCCATCGATCGCTTTTTTGTCGATGCGGCGGACTTCTTTGTCGCACGCAAGTTTAAGCACAACTATCGTGATCGCACAATTGTCACGGCGGAGACGCATCATCACGCGTTGGGCTTGTTTGTGCCGCTGGTGGTGCTGGCGGCGAACGTTTCCGGCAAGGCGGCGTATCGGGCGCAAATGAAGCAGTTTGACAAGGCGCTGGATGACTGCGCCACGGATGAAAAGCTGTCCAACTTCAACATGACTTCGCTGCTGATCGATGGCTTTGATCTGGCGATTCGCGAAGGTAACGATGATCCACGGCTGCCGGCGTTGATTGAATCGCTGTGGACGCGCGCCATCAAGAAGATCGATGCGACGGGCGAATCCTTTGAGGGTGACAGTCCGCCGAATAAGACCTCCGAAGGCACGCGTGTCGCGGCTTGTGCAACGGTGGTTGAGAAACTGCATCCCGCGACACACGCCACCGAAGTCGCAGCCCGTGTGCTGCATCGCTACACGGAGCCGAAGCAGATGATTCACTACCGCATTCCAGGCGCGATCTTTGATGTGAGCATCACCTCGTGGCTGGTGGCTTATTGGCGGCTGCGGGAGTGGAGGAGGAGGTGAGGTGATTAGGCCAGCACTTCCCGGATCACCTGGCCGTGATCGATTTGCAGGCGTTTGCGGCCGGGGACTTCGAGGGCGCGGAGGTCGAGGCCGAGGAGGTGGCAGGTGGTGGCGTGGAGGTCGGTGATGTAGTGGCCTTCGCCGAGGGCGTGGTAGCCGAGTTCATCGGTCTCGCCATGGACGGTGCCGCCTTTGGTGCCGCCGCCGGCAAACCAAATGGTGAAGCCGTGCGGATGATGATCGCGGCCATCTTTGTGACCGCTGCGTGTCTCCATGCCGGGGGTGCGGCCGAATTCGGTGCAGAAGACGACGAGGGTCTCGTCCAGGAGGCCGCGTTGCTTGAGGTCGTGCAGCAGGCCGGCGACGGGCTTGTCGACACTTTCACAGAGGCCGGCGTGGTTTTTGCGCAGATCGGTGTGGGAATCCCACTTGCCGGTATCGGAAGGATAAACCTGGACGAAACGGACGCCGCGTTCGACGAGACGGCGCGCGGCGAGGAGGCGTTCGCCGGCGGCTTTGGTCGCGGGCTGATCCATGCCGTAGAGCTGGCGGGTGGTGGCGGATTCGTTCTTGATGTCCAGTGTCTCGGGGACGGCCATCTGCATGCGGTAGGCGAGCTCGTAGGCATGGATGCGCGCACGCAGGGAGGTGTCGTCAGGATATTCGACGGCGGTGAGGTGATTGAGTTTGTCGATGAGGGCATACTCGCGGCGTTGGGCCTCCGCGGACTGGCGTGCATCGCGTTTGCCGAAGGGCAAAGGATTGGTGGGATCGAGCCTGAGCGGAACGGCGGCGTGATCGGGGCCAAGGTAGAGAGAGTCGATGGAGAGGCGTTTGGTGCTGTCCGTGGGGCCACCGAGTACGACGAACTTGGGCAGGTTTTCGTTGAGGGTGCCGAGTCCGTAATGCACCCAGGAGCCGATGCAGGGCTGCTGTTCATCGAGGCGGTGACGACCGGTATGCAGTTGGTTTTCGGCGAAGTGGTCGTTGTCGGTCGTCCACATGTTGCGGACGAAGGCGATGTCATCGACACAGCGAGAGAGATGCGGCCACCAGTCAGTGATCTCGACGCCGCATTGGCCCTGTTTGCGGAAGCTGGCCTGCATCGGGTAGATGGAGGGATAGACATCGCGCTTGTTGATTTCCTCCGCGGCGACGGAGCGGAAGCGTTTGCGATGATTGGCGGAGTTGAGCGGGTTCTCAAATGGCGTCTTGTCAAAGGTCATCCCGGCATACTTGGTTAGGGCGGGCTTGGGATCGAAGGTCTCGACATGACTGTAGCCGCCGGAGAGGAAGATCCAGATCACCGACTTCGCGCGTGGCACGAGGGGCGTGGCGGCGGAGGCGAGTGACGCCCGCGCGATGCCATCGCTCATGAGCGTGGAACCCAGGGCCAGGCCGGTGAAGCCGAGGCCCATGTCGGCGAGGAAACGCCGCCGCGAAACCTGGCCGCAAGGGAAGGGAGATGGAGCGCTTTTGTTCATGGCGGGTCAGCGCACGGTGACGAAATCGTTGTGGTTGAGAAGGACACGCACGAGGCCCTCGTGCCCGTCTTCGGTGAGGAACTCGCGGCAGGCGGCGAGTTCAGCGGCACGTGGCGCGCGGCAGAGAATGTGCTCGAATGCGGCGATGATGAAAGCTTCCGAATCCTGCGAAGCGGCGCCGACGCGGAGGGCGAGCGCGGGGGTGGAATCGTGCATGAGTTTGCTGTTGGTGAGCACCAGCGCCTGCTGCGGCAGTACGCTGCGAGTGCGGCGGTAGCAATCGCTAGGTTCCGGCGCATCAAACATCGCCGTCATGGCGTTGTGACCGCCATTTTCGGGATGACAACTGAAGTAGAGGGCGCGCCGGAGACTGGATTCGGATTCGGCATTCTCGATCTCTTGGCCGCCGATTTTGAAGTCGAGGGCGCCGGTGAGATGGAGCACACTGTCGCGTACGACCTCGGCCTCCATGCGCGCGGGGTTCATGCGCCAGAGGAGGTGGTTATCAGGATCACGCTTGGCATTCGGAGAGTTGGCACTGCTCACCCGGCGATAGGCCTGCGAAGTGACCAGCAAGCGATGCAGGTGGCGCATGCTCCAATCCTTTTCCATCATTTCAGCGGCCAGCCAATCGAGCAATTCGGGATGCGTGGGTTTGGCGCCGCTGCGGCCAAAATCGAACACGGTCTTCACCAACGGTTCCTGAAAATGGCGCATCCAAAGGTGATTGACGGCGACGCGGGCGGTGAGCGGTTGTTCGCGGCTGGTCAGCCAGTCGGCGAGGGCCTTGCGCCGGCCTGTGCTCTGCGCGGGGTAGGTCGGGCTGAAGGTGGTGTAGACGGCGTCGGGACCCTTCGGGTTGGCGAGGGCCTGGCGGGCGGTGGCGCAGGCCTTTTCGCGGGCCGAAATCATTTTCTGAGCGCTGGCGATGGCGGTGTCGCGTTTCTTCGGGTCACTCGTGGACAAGGCGTCCGCAAGCGCCTTTTCATGCTTGGCGTTAGCCAGGGCGGCCTCGGCGGTGGCGACCGCGGCTTCGCGTTCGGCGGCTGCGGCTTTGCGAGCGAGGTTGAGACGTTGCTCCTCCAGGGCATTCGACAGCTTTGCCTGATCGGCAGCGATACGCGCGATCGAACTGGCTAATTGAAGGCGGGCGGCGGCCAGATCCGCCCGCGCCTTTTCCTTCGCGGTTGGCGTGCAGGCAGGGGATTCGACCAGCGACAGCAAGTCATCCTGTGCGCGAGTCAGCGCGGCCAGGCGGTTGGACATTTCGGTCTCTTGAAGCTCGGGCTTGCCGCCGGGATACACGCTGGCCGGTGGAAGGGGAGCAGGTTTGATGACGAAACTTGGCGTTCCCAAGAAGGCTGGCACACCAGGCGACACTGGCGGTTTGTCGGTGACCCGATTGCGTTCATCGCCGTTGGTGTAGAACCAGGTCTTGGCATCGAGCGCCTTGTCAAAGACGCGGACGCTGCCGAGGTGCTGCGGCTTGCGAAGTACGCTGTAGTTGTAGTCCTGGAAGGGGCCGGGGTCGGCTTCACCGGGCCAGCGATCCTGGCGGATGTACATCGGTTCAAAGATAGCGCGGAAGCGGAAGTAATCCATTTGCGAGATCGGATCATACTTGTGATCGTGACAGTGCGCGCACTGCAAGGTTAGGCCAAGGAAGGCTTTGCCGGTGTGCTCGATGGTATCGCGCATCCATTGATTGGGATTGAGCGCGTACCAGTTGCGGATGAGGAAGCCGGTGGCCACGCCAGCCTCATCGTCGAGCGGGGCGATCTCGTCGCCGGCGAGCATCTCCGCGAGCATGCGGTCGTAGCCTTTGTCGTGGTTCAGCGACTTGACGATCCAGTCACGCCAGCGCCAGATCTGCGGGGCGCTGTTCCAGACATCGCTGACGGAGCGGCGGCCATACCAGTCGCTGTAGCGCCAGACATCCATCCA
>JAXMIV010000188.1:0-4469 GCA_034377045.1 Prosthecobacter sp.
GACTTTCCAGCGGAACAAGCCTTTGATGAATTCGCGCAGTTGCATGCGATGCACTGGCCGCTGGGAGTAAGTTCTTTCTTGCGAGACACATCTCTGCGGCTGCACCGGCAACTGGCCCGCCAATGGATTCCGAAGGGCCTAATGGTTCTGCCATGCCTTGAAAAGGACGGCCGGCTCATCGCGGGCATCTACACCCTGCCATGTGGCAAGGAAATGCTGCAATACCAGCTTGGCTGGGATCCCGCTTACGCTCGCAGCAGCTTGGGCAACCTCGCCATGCGCTGGTCCTTCGAGCACGCGATAAATGAGGGTTTTGTACGCTACGATCTGCTGCCCGGTGACCATAGTTACAAGCGCGTCTGGTGTGAGCAGGCGAGATACGTCACTGACCTCGAATGCTTTCACCATCTGCGGCCGCGCGCGGTGCTCTTTCAACTGCTGCGCTCCCTGAAACGCCGCGTTGCCAAACCCGCGCTGGCGCACAACCAAGTCCGTGCCGCCTCATGAAGGTTCTCGTCCTTACCGCTGATGCCAACACGCTGGTTTACCATCGTGGCGATCTGCTCCGTGCCTTCGCGGAACAAGGATGCGACGTGGTGACGTCAGCGGCGGAAGATTACGACCATGTGCGAAAGTATGTGCATGCTTGCGGCGGCCGCCACGTGCCGATCCGCATGCTCCGCAGCCGCGTGAATCTCTTGCGCGACTGGATCACCTGGCTCGACATGTTCCGCCTTTTCCGCAGGGAGGCGCCAGACGCGCTGTTTGCCTACACCATTAAGTCCGTGGTGTATGGCTGTGTGGTTGCGCGCCTCGCGAGAGTACCTCGTGTCTATGCCCTGCTGCCCGGTTTGGGATTCACCTTCGTGAAGCCGGAGACCTGGAAGGGGACACTGCTCCAATGGATCTCCAAGGCCCTGCATCGATTCGCCCTGCGCCGGGCGGATGCGATCTTCATGCAGAACCAGGATGACCTGCGCCTGTTCCGCGAACTGCGCCTCTTGCCCAAAGGCGTGCCCGTGCATGTCACCGCGGGATCAGGCGTCAATCTCGACGAATACGCGCACGCACCACTCGATGGCAACCTCGACATCGCGGCCGGACGCGTACGCTTTGTACTAGTCAGCCGCTTGTTGCAGAGCAAGGGCGTGGGCATCTTCGCCGAGGCGGCACGGCGAGTGAAGGCTCGGTATCCAAACGCCGAATTCCATCTCGTGGGACCTTTTGATCCCAATCCCAATCGCGTCGACGAGGCGGAAGTGGAGCGCTGGGTGGCTGATGGCACGCTGATTCACCACGGCATGGTCCGTGACGTGGCGGCGCTTCTGAAAGCCATGCATGTATTCGTGCTGCCCACGTGGTATCGCGAAGGCGTCCCGCATGCCACGCTGGAAGCCCTGTCAGTTGGCCGGCCGATCGTCACTACTGACTCCGTGGGCGCGCGTGAGTGTGTACGCGGCTGCACCGGAGCCGAGGCCGGCGAAAACGGATTTCTGATCCCCACCCGCGACGCGGACGCGGCCGTGCGCGCCATGGAGTTCTTCCTCGAGAACCCGGAACGCATCGTTTCCATGGGCCGCGCCAGCCGGCGTCTGGCCGAGGAGGTTTTCGACGTACGCCTCGTCAATCAGGTCATCTTGCGCGCCATGGGACTGGCGGCGGCAGAGGCCCGACCTTCCCGTTCCATCGTGCCTGCCCCTTGCCCCGTAGTGGCAGGTGCGTGATGGTACTGACTTTATCTGAACTTCATGGCCATCCGCTTCGCTCTCGACACCACCTCCACACAGCTCGCTGTGCGTGGGGGATCGCGTGCCTTGGTGCCGATGGCTCCCACGTCGCTGGCGCTGGCACTGCCACAGAATTTGCCCCCCGTGGACCCGAATCCCTATTTGGGAACTCCGGCGCCGCAATTCAGCGAGACGATCATCAGCCTGAGTGATTTGGTGGAGTACCTGCGGCAGCGTGGCTGGATCGGCTTTCTGCTCGGACTGCCCGCCGCCATCCTCGCCTTTTACATCCTGGGCATGGGTGTGAATGTCTATGAGGCGGAAGCGAAATTGCGGCTGCGGTTGCAGGATTCGAACGTCTTCAACTTTAACGAAATGAGCCGCAACGGCGTCACCGAACTGAGCGCCCCGATGCTGGTGAACAACCACCTTACGGAAATCAAATCGCGGAAATTCGTGGATTATTTTTACGACCGTTTTCCCGCGGACAAACGCACGGCTTTCATTGCAAGCGAAGCGAACGCGATAGGCCGCAAGGATCAAATCCTGAAACTGATGGGCCTCTACCAGCCCGGCAAACCAGGCGTTTCGCGCGAAGTATTTGCGGAAAGCCTCGGCTCTTCCATCCGCGTGGAGCCCCAGAAAGACTCGCACATCCTGCGCATTCAGGTACGCAATCGCGATCCAAAAATGGCGGCCGATATCGCCAACAGTTATGCCCAGGAATACATTCGTTTCTTTGGCGAACAAGAATCGACGCAGACGGGCGGGGAACGCGACTATCTGAAGACGAAGGCGGATGAACTGCTCGTGCGTCTGCAGGCGAGTGAACTGAAGCTGGCGGCCTATCGCAAAAGCGAAAGTCTGATGCAGGACAGCGAACTGAAGGACGTGGATGGCGAGAAGGTGAAGTTGCTCACCGGCGCCATCACCGATGCGCAACTGCGTCTGATCAAGGCTGGCAACGACCTGAAGATCATCCGGGCGGCGCAGCAGGCCGGACGAGATCTCCTGGAAGTTCGCGTCATCTCCGACAACTCTGAGGTGGCCTTCAGCCGCAAAGAACTGGACGCCAAGATCTCTCAACGCAAGGCCCTGGAGCCACTCTGCGGGCCGCGGCATCCGCAAATGCAGGCACTGGCCAGCGAGATCGAAAACCAGCGGGCGGCGTTGGATCGGGCCATCGGCGCCGTGGTTGCGATGACGGAAGCCGAGGTGGCAAACCAGGAAAGCCAGACGGTCGATTATCAGAAACAGCTCGAATCAGCGCGCGGCAAGGCGCTGGATCAAAGCGGCAAAAACATTCAGCAGAGCCTGCTGCGTGATCAGGTGGCGATGGATCGGGAGATGTACCAAAAGATTATGCTGCGCCTCAATCAGGCGGACCTGACCGGCCAGTTCAAGGAGAGTGGCGCGTTGAGTCTTTCTGACATCGCCACGACTCCGGAGAAACCCGTGAAGCCTAACAAGTCCGTGGCGGCGCTGGCCAGCCTGATGATCTTTGGCCTGCTGTTCGTGGGCATCCCGGTGGGATGGGGTCTCTTTGACGATCACGTCTTGCGGCTGCTGCGGCAAGGCGGCTCGCCTTCGCCCAACATTCCCCCCGCCAACAGTGTTCCGGCCGCCTTTCCAACAGCAGCGATGCATGCGCCCGTCCCCATGTTTCCGCAGCGTCTGCCGAGTGGCCGGTTGCCCTTCCCGCAGGCGGCGATGCCGCCGCCCAGAACCCCTCCCACACCCCTGGCTATTCCCGCCGTGGGCAACGCGCCGGTGCTGGCGCGCCTGCCACTGATGAACTGCGCCAGTCCTGAGGCAACTCTCGGTGAGTTGCTAAAACCGGAACCGCAGGGCGCGGCGGGCGCACTCCAGCAGATTACCAGCACTCTGGAAAAACAGGCGCTGAGCCGCAGCGGGCTCGGCGGCGTCATCCTCATCACCAGTGCCGAAGCAGGTGAAGGCAAGACCATGGCCGCTGCCGCTCTGGCTGCCGCTTTCTGCCATCAAGGCCGGAGCGTGTTCATGATGGAATGCAACGCGGTTTCACCGGCCCTGCACCACTGGTTCCCGCATGCGAATTCGCACAGCTCCTGGGCTCACGACCTGGAGGCCCTGCGTTATGGCAACACAAACCTGTTCCTCCTGCCTGCCCACGATCTGCCGGCGTATGCCACCAACGAACTTCTCGATGGCTATCGCAACTGGATTGACCGTGCGCGCCAGCAGGTGGACTGGATCATCCTGGATGGCGCCCCAATCCTGCGGAATTTCGCCGATGTCGCGCCTTTGGCGCCCCTGGCCACGGATGTGCTGATGGTGCACAATCCTAGCGTCGGCGGTCCGGCCAAGCTCCGCGCGGCGCTGAACCTGATGCAACCGATGATGTCCAGCAGCGCTTTGCGCGGCCTGATTCTGCACGGCGGATGATCCCTCAATACTCCCGCTCCAGGAGATAATCAGCCAGGGCTCGAAGCCAATTGCCGCGGGGACCGAAGATTTCCAAGGCGTCGTGGGCGGACTGCGTCAGCCGATGTGCCTCATCACGGGAAGCGTCAAGACCGATGAGGGCAGGATAGGTGGACTTGTCGGAAGCGAGGTCTTTGCCCGCGCTCTTGCCAAGTTTTTCGCTGGTCTGCGTGACATCGAGAATGTCGTCGATGATCTGGAAGGCGTGGCCGGTGGCCATGCCAAAATCCTGCAGCGCCTTTAGCTCTTCGGCGGTGCAGTCGGCGCTCATGCCGCCGA
>JAXMIV010000189.1:0-5549 GCA_034377045.1 Prosthecobacter sp.
TCGTTCAGGGTATCGGCCAGGATGGTGAAGACGAAATAGGCGGTCGCGGTGATCAGGCTCAGGGCGAAGCCTGACGAGGTTTCGCGGCGGTGGGCGGTCACGCCCAGAGGGATGCCCACGAGGGCGAAGGTGAAGCAGGCCAGCGAGAAGCTATAGCGCTTGCTGAGTTCGGTCATGGACAAGGATCGCGCCTTGGCATCCATCGGTTTGTGGGTGACGCTGTCGACGGAACTGCTCACTTCATCCCACAGGGTCGTGGTCGCCTTCATGCTGGCATTGACCCGCACGGTGTTCTTTTCCAGGTTCGAGAGTGGCAGCACGTACGCCGTCTCCGCGGCGGTGGCAAAGGCGACCTTGTCCATCTTCTTGTCGGTGGTGTAGGTCACGTCTTCAAAGGTCGCATCAAAGAGCCGCATCTGGAAATCCAGCACACCCGGCTTCAGGTCCAGGATCGCGCGCTTGGCCCGGATCGTTTGCTTGGCCAGGGTGCCCTGCATCTTGATGATCTTCACGTCGGTCAACTCATTGCCGTTCCGCGCCCCGGTGTAGATGCGATATTCGGGAATCTTGTCCAGCACCCGGCCCTCCTGGAAAAGCGCTGCGGGATTCTCCAGGGCCACTTCATAAAACATCCGCTTCATTCGGTCCTTCGCTGTCGGCGCCAGGCTGACATTGACCCAATAACAGATGCCGGAGAAGGCCACCGCCATCACAAAGACCGACGCACAAATCCGCCCCATCGACCAGCCCGTCATCCGCAGCGACAGCAGCTCGTTGTCCGCCGACATTCGGCCAAACACCAGGAGAATGCCCGTGAGAAAGGCCCAGGGAATGGTGAAAATCAGCGAAAACGGAATGATCAGCGCGACAAATTCCAGAACCACCCCAATCGGCAATTCCGCACCCCCAAGCAATTGGTCGAGTTGCTTGTACACATTCCCCAGCACCATCACCCCGCTCAGCAACAGCACGCCCAGAAGCGTGGCAGAAAGAACCTGCTTGCCGAGATAGCGATCAAATATGCGGGGAACCATGCGCGCCTCAGGGTAGCGGTTGGATGGTCAGTCTCAAGAGGTATGAGCGATTGAATCCGCTGGCCTGGGGTCTCATGCATGGTAAAGCCAGTGTAAAATCGTAGTCGGCATTCCTTTTGGGCTCGTCATTGGCGAGTAGACCGCTCATCATTTTCGCTAAACACCCATGCTCCGTTACCCTTGGCCTTGGCTGGCCCCGCTGTTTATCCTCCTCATCTCTTCCGTTCAGGCGGCGCCAGGGATTTTGTGGCCAGATTATGATCTCGCCGCGTACCCCGCCTCCTCGCTTAACTCCCCGCGGGCAAGACTCACCGGCGGCGCCGCGGGAGATGGCCTGGGGCGAATCACCCGCACCGGAGATGTCAATGGCGACGGGCGGGACGATTTGATTGTCGGAACGGATACCGGCAAGATTCATGTGTGGTTCGGCGGCTCGAACTTTTCCGGACCCTATGATGTGGCGGGGACTGCGGGATCGCGGCCTCAGGTCACACTCAACGGCTTCGCCGCCTTGCGAGCCCTCGCCGTAGGAGATGTGGATGGCGATGGCAGGGCGGACATCATCGTCGGCTTCACCCCGACTGAAAAAGGCAGTGGCAATGCCGCCATCGTTCTTGGACGCAGTTACTTTCCTTCGAGCCTGAGTCTGGAAATCACTGGCTCAGAGGGAGCGACGGTGCTCATCCAACCCCAGGCTGCGGGCGATGGCTTGGCCGAGGGCGGCGCACTGGCGCTCGGGGATTTAAATGCGGACGGCAAGCTGGACATCATCCTGGGCGCCCCCCTGGCCAATGGCCACGGTTACGGCCGTCTCGGTTCCGGAGAGGCCTATATCATCTTCGGCCGCAGTTTCATTCCGCCGGAGTTGTCGTTGGATTCCGGAGGCTTCTCGGGTTTTAGCGTCCTCATTATCGGCGCGTCCGCGAACGATGCCCTGACCAAAAGCGGAGCCCTCCACACGGCGGATGTGAACGGTGACGGCAAAACTGACCTCATTCTAGGAGCCCCAGACGCGGACGGTCCCGCCGAGGACCGCCCTGGCAGCGGCGAGGCTTATGTGATCCTCGGACGCACCTCCTTTGTTTTGGGTGAGGAATTGGATCTTATTCTCCAGGGCAATTATCATGGAGCCAATCTCACCCTCTATGGAGCCGCCCCAGGCGATGCGCTCACCGGCGGTGGTGTCGCCTCTGGAGACGTCGATGGCGATGGCAAGCAGGACATCCTGCTCAGCGCACCGCTGGCCGACGGTCCCCAAGGCGAACGGTCCGGGGCCGGGCAGGCCTACGTCGTTCTCGGCCGGTCCCCTCTCCCCGCGACTCTGGACATGCGCTACTGCGGCGGCACCAGTCCCGACACCAAACTGCGAGGCGCGGATCTCATCCTGTATGGCGCCAATGCCAATGATGCCCTGGCGGAACGTGGCGCGCTGGCGGCGGCGGATGTGAATGGTGACGGACTGGCTGATCTCATCGCCGGTGCTCACGCGGCGCCCAATACGCTCACCAACGCCACATCCGCCGGCCAGATCCACATTGTTTTCGGCCGCCGGGATCTCGCCGCCGTTCCCGTGGTCGTGGATGCCAAACCCGGAAGCCCGAGCAAGCCCGATGTCACGATCTTCGGCGCGCGCAAGGACGATCACCTCAGCCGTGGTGGCGCCCTGCTCGCGGCCGATTTGGATGGAGATGGCCTCGCGGACATCATCACCGGTTCAGACGCCGCCGCCGGTTTCGGCAGCGGTTCCCGGCCCGGCGCGGGACGTGGCTACATCATTTTGGGCCGGCCCAATTTCCATCCCTTCTTGAATCTGGGCCAGGAGGGTGACTTCGATGACGGTCCCAGCGTGCAACTGCGCGGAGCCACCACCAATGACGGCCTAACCAAAGATGGCGCACTGGCCGTAGGCGATGTGAATGGCGATGGCGATATCGACCTGATCATCGGCGCGCCAGCGGCCGATGGTCCTTGGGAAAGCCGAGCGGATGCAGGCGAGGTGTATGTGGTGAATGGGGTGGGCCGCGCAGAGATCGCCGTGCTGGATCCCAAGGGGACCAACGCCGAAAAGGGTGATGTCCTCGACCTGGGAAAGGTCGGCTTGAATACCGGGGTGTCGTTCCCATTCACCGTGAAGAATACCGGACGCAGGCCGCTTCTGTCCGTCAGCACTCAGCACCAAGAAATGGATGCGACGTTATTCGCCCTATCTCCTGATGATCTCTTCACCCCCATTCCGCAGTACGGCAGCAGAACTTTCGACCTGCTTTTCAGTTCAAAGACCTTGGGCATCAAAAAGACGATGTTGCGCATCAACAGTTCCGACTCCGACGAGAATCCTTTCGATCTCGAGATCCAGGTGGAGGTGGTTAAAGCGGTGCCGCCGGTGGCGAAGACACAGCCTGCGATTGTCGGCGCCACGACTGTCAACCTTGGCGGTCTGGTGAATCCCAAGGGCATTACCAGGCGCGTGTTTTTCGACTACGGCCCCACCTCCAGCTACGGCGACACCATTGAGGTGGACCCCGTGCCGTCGGATTGTATAGGGGACAAACCGGTCACATTCATGCTCACGGACCTGCAATTGGATCCACACACACGTTACCACTACCGCATTCGCGCGGCCAGTCACGAAGGCGCCGCGGCCGGAGCCGATATGACCTTCGCCACGCTCAACAGCACACCGGTGGCAGAAGATGATTCCTTCACCGTCACCAGTGGCAGCACCGTTCCTCTTTATGTGCTGGGAAATGACAGCGACCCTGACAATGATCTGCTGAGCATCGCCTCCTTCACCCAACCCAAGGCCGATGGGAAACCCATGGGCAAGGTGGCCAAAGTTGACGGTAGTCTTGTCTTTACGGCGCCTGCGGACTTCACCGTAGCCGCCACCTTCAGCTACACCGCGAAGGACGCCTATGGCGGCACCAGCGCGGCTGCCACCGTGACCATCGAGCCCGGCACAGCCACCATCGACCCGCCGGCCATGACCCAACTGGCAGCCGGGGGCACTTACATGGTTTCGGTCACGACCGAGAGCCTGTGGTCGATCACGGAGTCCATTCCATGGATCACCGCGAGCATCAGAAACGACACTCCGCCCACTCTTGCGGATATCTCCCTGCTGCGAAACCCCTCCACCAGCGACCGCAGCGCGGTGATCATGATCGCCGGACAGTCCCATCAAATCACCCAAAAGGGTGTGATCAAACCTGCCCTCTCGATGCCGGTGGGTGGAGCGCCTCCCGGCCTTGTCGGCAACTATTATGTGATGTCCATCGGCCTCGAAAACGGTCCAGTCACCTTCACCATCAATTCATTGCCGCCCGGCTTAATCATCGATGGAGATAGCGTCATCACCGGTGTTCCCACCCGGGCAGGGGTCTATCCCGTCACCATCAAGGCCAGGAATGCGGCGGGCGCTGCTGATCAGGTGCTGAATTTCGACATCATTATTGCCCCATTGAATGGCAGTTTTGCGGGGAGCTATCTTGGCTTTATCAATCGCACCGATCCGCTATCTCCTTTGAGCCAGGGAGCGCGTCTCGAACTGACCACGACAACGAGCGGCGGCGTCAGCGGCAAGCTGATCAGCGGCTTGGCTTCAATGTCGTTCACCGCAAAGATTTCACCCGAGACGGCTGATCCAGATCAACCCGAAGTCAGCATTCCCCTCCCGACCCGCAACGAACCCGGCCGCGTGCTCCGCCTCACGTTTGATACCGCGCAGCATACCCTTAGCGGAAAAATGGGAGACTCTGCTGGCGGCGAAGTCATCGGCTGGCGCAATGACTGGAATCCCAAGACAAACCGTGCTACCGCTTATAGCGGCCTGCACACCTTCTCCCTGGTGGATCAAAACTCGCCAAGCGAAGCGCCACCCGGTTACGGCTACGGCTCCTTCACCGTCAACGAAGGCACTGGAGCACTCACCGTCACCGGCAAACTCCCGGACAACAGTGCTTTTTCCACCACTGGCTTCATCGGCCAGAATGGTCAGGTGCTAATCTACCAGCCTCTTTATACCGCCTACTATCCTTATTACCCCCAACTTGGATTATTTAGTGGAGTTATTACCGTCGCTGCCGGAGTTGCTCCGGCGGACAACTCCATCAGCAGTACGACGGATTTTGGCCCTCAATGGTTTAAGCCCGCCGCTCCGCCCAGCGCCCATGACACGGTCTATGCCAACGGCTTCGTCTACAACGCGCAAATGCGGGCAGAGGGCGGCGCGTACCTCGCTCCAGCCCCGGGCAACGTTGTCATGGGACTGCCCAATCAGGATTCCAATGCCAGCATCCAATTCACCTTCGGCGGCCTCCCCGCAGAGTCCGTCCATGTCCTCAGCTTGCGCAATCCCGCCGCCAACGGACTGGTCAACAAGGCAACACCCGTGCCGCCTGTCGCGAACAGCCTCACCATGCCCGTCCTGAACGCCGCCACCGGCGTCTTCAGTGGCACCTTTACCCTGGCCGGAACCACCGCCGCGCTGAATCGCAAAGTCACCTATCAGGGCCA
>JAXMIV010000190.1:0-8884 GCA_034377045.1 Prosthecobacter sp.
ATGCGCTGGACCCAGAGGTTGCGGAAGGTACGCTTGCGGACCTTGCGGTCGCGGTAGGAATACGTCATCGCCTTGCGGACAGCGTCCTTGGCGTAACGGAAGTGGGTGGAACGGAAGCCGCGGAATCCCTTGGCTTTGGCCAGCGTGCGCTTGCGGCGCTTGCGGCTGGCGGGTGAATTGGTGGCTCTAGGCATTGTCTATTTCTCGGAACAGGCTGTTGTTAATATGAGCGATGACCGGGCCTCACCTGTCGAAGGCCCCCGCGAGCGGAGCCAGGCCGAATCATCGTGGTCTCGCGAACGAGACCGTGGGTCGCTAACGGTGGGAGAACGGCATGTTCGCCTTGACTGCAGCAACGTCCACTTCCGCCACTAGGGCGACTTTACCGAGGTTGCGTTTCCGCTTGCGGCTCTTGTTCTGCAGGATGTGGCGCTTGCCCTGTTTGCGGCGAAGCACCTTGCCCGTGGCAGTGATCTTGAACCGTTTGGAGACGGATTTCCTCGTTTTGGCTATACCTGCGTTTTTGGACATAGGGGTGGGGAGAATAGTGGCAAATGATGATCCGGCAAGGTTTTTTTGGAACGTTGCGCTTTGCGGTGGAAAGGCGGTGCAAAACCGTCTGAAATCACGTTTCCCCTTTCTCCCATGGAATCTACCAGCTCTCCTCCCCGCCATTCTGTCCTTGTGATCGGCTGCGGCAGCATCGGCGAACGGCACCTGCGCTGCTTTCGCAACACCGGCCGCACCCAGGTGGCCGTCTGTGATACGAATGCCGGGCTGGTGGGGGAGGTGGCGGCGCGGTATGGGGTGCCGGGGTTTGCCAGCCTGGACGCGGCGCTGGCGGCCTTCCCGGCGGAGGCCTGGGTCATCTGCACGCCGGCGCACACGCATCTTCCCATCGCCCGCCGGGGAATGGAGATCCCGGTGCATTTGCTGATCGAAAAGCCCCTGGCGGTGAGCCTGGAAGGGGTGGCGGCGTTGCAGGAACGGCTGAAAAGCTACCCGCGGCACGTGGCGGTGGCCTATGTGTATCACACCATGCCGTGGATGCTGGAAATGCGGACTGCCCTGCTCTCCGGCGAACTCGGTCCGCCGAAACACGCCACCGTCGTGGCCGGGCAGCATTTTCCCACCTTTCGGCCGACCTACCGAGAACTCTACTACGCCCGCCACGAAAGCGGCGGCGGCGCCATCCAGGATGGGCTGACTCACATGGCCAATGTCATCGAGTGGCTGCTGGGACCTAGTACGCGGCTTTTTTGCGATGCGGCGCACCAGGTGCTGGACGGCGTGGAGGTGGAGGACACGGTGAACATTTCCGCCCGCAATGGCGGCGTCATGGTCAATTATGCCTACAATCAGTTTCAGGCGCCCAGCGAAGCAGAGATCCGCATCCACTGCGAACGCGGCAGTCTCGCCATGCAACTCGGCGAGCGCCGCTGGGGAACTTTCCGCCACGGTGAACCGGCCTGGACGTGGCACGTGCATCCGGCGGTCGAGCGCGACGACTGGTTTATCCGCCAGGCGAACTCCTTTCTCGATGGCGTGGAGGGCAAACCCTCTGTCCTATGTACCTTTGACGAAGCCGTGCAGACCCTGAAATTCAATCTCGCAGCCCTGGAGTCCGCACGCATCGGCAAAGCCGTGGAAATCTCATGAGCACCTCCTCCCCCGAACTCCGCCTGGCGATGCTGGGGATGATTGAAGGCAACGGTCATCCGTATTCCTGGTCGGCGATCATCAACGGCTACAACCCGCGGGAAATGGCGGCATGTCCTTACGCCGCCATTCCGGCCTACCTGGGCCAGCAACCACTGGAAACCATGCGCATCCCAGGTGCGCGGGTGACGCATATCTGGACGGATGATCCGGCCGACGCCCCCAAGGTGGCCTCGGCGAGTTTGATCGACCATGTGGTCGCGAGACCGGAGGATGTGATTGGGAAAGTGGATGCGGCAGTGATCGCGACGGATGACGGCAACGACCATGTGCGGCGCGCGCGACCCTTTGTGGAAGCAGGCCTGCCGGTATTCATCGACAAACCGATGGCGACGAACATCGAGGATCTGCGGCAGTTCATCGCCTGGCAGCGAACGGGCAAGGTGATTCTGTCCACCAGCGGCATGCGTTACTCGCCGCAAATGCGGCTGAGCGCCGAACAAAAAGAGCAACTGGGAGACCTGCGCTGGATCACCAGCTTTACCTGCAAGACCTGGGAGCGGTATGGCATTCATGCGCTGGAGGCCGTGTATCCGCTGCTCGGACCGGGATTTGTCAGTGCGCAAACGCAGCCCCAGGCCGGATCGGACCTGGTGCATCTGACGCATGAATCCGGCGCGCAGATGACGCTGGCGGCGATTCATGATGCGTATGGCAGCTTTGGGGCGGTGCATCTCTACGGAACGAAGGGACAACTGCCGCTCAAACTCACGGATACGTACAACGCCTTTCGCGGCCAGTTGGTGGCCTTTGTCGACCTGCTGCACACGGGCAAGCCGCCGTTTGATTTTAGCCAGACTGTGGAGTTGATGGCGATCATCATCGCGGGCATTCGGAGCCGTGAAAATGGCGGCGGGCGGGTGCTGATCAAAGACATCGTGGCTGAAGTTCAGTAATTTCATCCAGCCTGACATCGGCAATAACCAAACCTTCCCCCTCACCTAACCTCTCCCCAAAGGGGAGAGGGATAATTTCTTCAAGACCATGACCTCATTGGAACGATTCAATCTTAAAGGCAAGGTGGTGGTGTTGACGGGCGGTGCGGGTCTGTATGGGCGCGGGCTAGCGGCATCGTTGGCGGAAGCGGGAGCGACTTTGGTCATCGCGGCACGCGGCGTGGAGAAACTCCAGGTGGTGGCTGAGGAAGAGCGGTCGCGAGGCTACGATGTGACGGCGGAATCGCTCGATCAGGGGGATGAGGCTTCGGTACTGGCCCTGCGCGATCGGGTGCTGGCGAAGCACGGACGCGTGGATGGCCTGGTTAACAACGCCGTGGCGCGAGTGGTGAAAGGCGCGAATGGCACCGTAGCGCAATGGGAGGAGTCGATGCGTATCAACGCCACCGGACTGATGCTGATGTCGCGGGCCTTTGGCGGCGCGATGGCGGACAAGGGCAGCGGCAGCATCGTCAACATTGGCAGCATCCAGGGAATGATCGGGCCGAGCTATGAATTGTATGCCGGAACGAACATGGGCGACATGCCACCGGATTACTTTTTCCACAAAGGCGGCATGATCAATCTGACACGCTTTTACGCGGCGTTGTATGGACCAAAGAACGTGCGCGTGAATTGCTTGTCGCCAGGTGGATTTTTCAACGGCCAGCCGGAGCCGTTCCTCCAGCGCTACTGTGAGCACACCATGCTGGGGCGCATGGCAGACCCCAGTGACCTGGGCGGCAGCGTGATCTTTCTGCTCAGTGACGCTTCGTTGTATGTGACCGGCGCCAATCTGCCGGTGGACGGTGGATATACGGCGAAGTGATGGAATTTCGCCAGCCTCCGTTTCTCTAAGCCGGACCAAACTCAATTGCCTCGCCAGAACCTGGCCGCGCGGCCCACCCAGCGCCCTATTCTGTAGCCCACGCTCCAGAAGACATCTCCGCGAATTGGCTTGGGTCGAAATTCGAATCGATGTCGCCAAGTCGGATTTGAATCCATGTAATCACGGAACGTCTCCACGAGTTCTTGGGCTGTAAGATCGGAGCGAATGGTCTCAAAGTGCAATTCAACCGAACCTTCCTGATACTCCAATGTAAAGCCTTCGGGCGTAAGCAACGCCTGCATATACGTGAGACCATCGGAAGTGTTGAGAATGATGAAAGGATCAACGGTCTTGGTGGCGATCAAATGAACGGCCTCCGCAATCGATTCCGGCGTTGCCATTTGAGACTGAGGAAGATGAGGAGACGCAATGGTCATGGCGGCGAGGGGTGCACCCGTGCACCGACGGTCTTCGCCGCACTTTTTCAAGCTTCCTTCAGAAATAATGCCGCGCTACATCAATCCCACCTTTTTTGGGGTGAAGTTGGGGAAGAGTTTGGCTGCGATAGGCTCGGTTAGGCCGATGCTGCCACCGAGGACTTCGGCGAAAACGTGGCGGAAGTCGGTCTCGGTCTGGAGGCCGCCGGGACCGGGAGTGTTAACGTTGACATCGTCATCAGCCTTAATGGGCCAGGAACCGAGCACCTGGCCGCCTTTAACCCTGTCGCCCAGGGCCATGAAGGCGAAGCCGCGGCCGTGATCTGTGCCTAACGAGGCATTCTCATAGACGCGGCGGCCAAACTCGGTGGTGACCATGATGGTATAGCGCGCGCGATGGGCCTTCATGTCCATCTCAAACGCCGCCAGGCCGTCCGCGAGTGACTTGATGCGCGCAGCCTGGAGGCCGGCGCTGTTGCCCTGAAAAAAGTGAGTGTCCCAGCCGCCGACATCGATGCAGGCCACTTCCAAGCCGAGGCGGGCCTTCACCAGGCGGGAAACTTCGCGCAGGCCGTTGCCGAATTCATCCTTGGGATACTCGGCGCCATTCTCCGGAGTGTAACCTTTTTCCTGAAGGGCTGAGACGCGCTTGAACAAGTCGATGGTTTCACGCCCGCGTTCACCGAGAAGCGTGGCATCGGCGCCATAGAGCGCATGCAAGGCATTGACGATGCCGGTGGGATCGCCAGAGGGCGCCTTGATGGCGATGTCGTTGATGTGCTCCAGAACGCTGACTGAGGGCGCGCCGCGCAGGGATTCCGGCAATGCGGTGCCAATGGCAACGGCCGAAAGTGGTGATTGCTTATCCGTGGCACGGAGGCGCTGAAAGCGGCCAAGCCAGCCGCCGCCAGCGGGTTGGCCAGACATGGAATCGCCATGCTCCATCTGATCCTGGCATTCGAAATGCGAACCGCTGGTGTTGTCGACACCGACCGATTGTACGACACCGAGCCGGCCTTCCTTAAAGGCGGCCTCGAGAGGCTGCATCGCCGGATGCAGGGCGTAGCGGTCATTCAGTTTGATCGCGGCAGCGCTGTCACTGCCCGGCGCCTTGATGGCCAGGGAGGGGCGCAACCGATAGTAGCGATCATCGGCATACGGCACCCACATGTTGAGGGTATCCGCGCCGCCGCGCAGAAACACGCAGATGAGGGTGTGGCCGCCTGCCTCTGCCGCCGCCGAGGCAGTTGCGGAAAAGGCGAGCTTGGAGAGCAGGGCGCGACGAGTGAGAGAGGGCATGGCTTAACACCTTTGAAATGCGGGACTCGCGAGAATCAACCCGACCACCTGCTCCGCCTCTGCGTAACTTTTTGGCGATGCAACCTTGGTTAGGCTGGAGTGCGGCTTAAGAATATCCAGTTCAGGCTGGCTGGGCTGGCGGCCGACGAAGTGGCGGAACCAGGTCGCGGCATCAGGATCGGTTTTGCCCTGACGCAAGGCTTTGACGAGAGGTTGCAGACTGACGCGGGCGCCGACCTGTTTGCCACCCGCCAAAGCCAGGGCGAAATTCCAGCGCCACATGAGGGTGCCCATCCACGGCAGTTCCTCATCCGGATAACCATCCGGCGTGGGGTATTGGAACAAGCCATGGCCCATGCGTTGCAGGGGTTCCACGACACCCTTGTCCGCATGGGTGTCAGCGGCGACGGCGCGCAGGGCTGAGACGACGAATTTGAAGGGACGTTTGAGAAGCTGCCCGCGGCTGGCCATGAACTCGTCCGATTTCAGGATCAGGCGCAGCAGGCATTTAACATCACCACGAGTGCGAGTGAACTCGGCGCTGACGCGCTGAACCAGGCTGTCGGGAGGCGTCTGGCTGACAAAGCGCTTGCACAGTTTGGTGGCGATGAAGCGAGCCGTGCTCGGATGACTGCAAACGATGTCCACCAGCTTGTCAAGATCGGCCGGGCCACCGCCCGCGGGTATCGTCTGACCAAGAACCTGCTTCACGCCATTGTCATGCCAGTTGGGTTTGAAGAAGGCGTGACTTTGGTCGAGGGCGAAGAAGCGCTTGGTGTCAAAGGTCCAGCCGCTCAGGCAGCGCGCAGCCTCACGAACATCGTCCTGGGTGTAACCGCCGTGGACGCCCATGGTATGCAGTTCCATGAGTTCACGAGCATAGTTTTCGTTAGGCTTGGCCTCCTTCCCCTTTTCGACCTTGTTTGATTTGCCGTCCAGGTACACGAGCATGGCGGGAGAGGTGGCGGAGGCGCGGATGAGGTCGTGAAAATTGCCCAGTGCATGCTTGCGGATGACTTCGAGATCATCACTGGGTTTCAGGTAGATGCAGTCGCCCTTTTCGAGGTCAATGTTGAGGTGGTCGGTCCAGAATTCGACCATGACCTCGAAGAGTTGCCGCCGGCTGTAGATGGCGCGGAGCAGCGCGTGACGGGTCAGTTCGTCACGCAGCACTGGCTTGCGAAATTCGTAGGCGTCGCCGGCGCTGAAGTAGAGGGATTCGAAGCGCTCAGCGCGGAAGTCGCAGGTGGTGTCGCTGATGGAGGCGGGTTCCAACTGTTCCTCGATCCAGACGTCACGTCCCATCTCTTTGACCCGTTCAAGATCGCCCGGCCAGGGACCAAAGGCGGCGCGGGAGAGCAGATGAAACTCCGGATCGATCTCAGTGCCTTCCGGCACGGCGAGATGCTGCGGCACGCTTTCGCCCAGCATCTGATTGATCTCGCTGGTGATGCGATTACAACCGGTCAGAGCAGCGAGCCCGCCGCCGGCGGCAACCGACTTCAGGAGATCACGGCGGGCGATTTTCATGGCAGGGGCCGACGGTTCGGTTAGGCGGTGGGAGCATCAGCCACACCCAAGGCGGGGGCGTTGGCGGCAGCCGGAGTTGTCAGAAACCACGAGCGCACGTTGACGCCCCAGCCAACGATGGCGATGAGAGGCAGCAGCACCGCCCAGCCGACCACCGGCAGCAACGCGCAGCACATGAGAACTATGCCGCCATGCTTCGTCTGCCGCCACGGTTCCGAGATGCTGAGGTGCGGCCAAAGGCGTTCGCCAATCAGCGTCGCAATGCCAGCCGCACCCATGAATCCCCAGGCGAGAATGACCCCGCCCACAAGCACGGCGATCGCGCCAAATTTGGGAATCTTCGAGATGAAGGTGATGATGATCACCCCGCCGATCAGCGGCACAAGGCCGAGCACGAAACATTTGAGGATGCCGCGGCTGGCAGCTTCCTTTTGCTTGGCGACAGCTTCAGGCCAAAGAGCCCGGGCTAGCAACCAGAGGGCCGGCAGAGCGACGACGAATCCGACTGCGATGAGCAGCCACATGAAAACAGAGGAGAAGAGCATGGTAGATGGGCGGGTTGAGTTGGAGAGTCAGGCGTCTGAACGAAAAGGAGTGGAGCGCGGTAACGAAGTTTCTTCAATTCGCCCGATCATTCTGCCGCGACGGGCTTGGGTTTGGGCTTGATCTTATCAAAGATCTCACGCTGCTCCGGGGTGAGGTCCTGGGCGATGTCGATGGCGGCTTTAGCAACGGCGGCCTCAGCGCGGGTGATCGTGTCTTTGCGGATGGCGATCAGCTCTTCGACGGCACCGTCAACCCGGGCCTCGAATTTCTGGCGCTGTGCCTCGGTGGGATGCAGCTTTTCCAATTGCTTCAAGGCGACCTGTTTCCAGAAGCGCGGATCGTCTTTCTTCTTGGCTACCTGCTTCGCGACAATCGCACCCGTGACGAAACCGAAGACGACGCTGACCAGTACCAGCAGGACCATCAAGGAAACAACTTTGGTTCGGCGGGAGATACTCATGGCCAAGGTAGTTCCGAGGTGAGGGTTTGCTCCAGTTTCGGCCGTTCGATCCTGAAGTCATACCAATCGAAGAAACCCACGCCGCCGCCGATGACAGCCATGCAGGCGGTGATCAGCAGAGCGCGCACGCCAAAGACACTGAGAATGTCTTCCCAAGGTTCCACCGGCGATTGGCGGCAACGAGCGAGGATGCTGGTGGCGAAGCCAAAGGGCAATTCCGTCTCCACCTCGCGGCCGAGGCTGGAGGCGCGGCGGGTCAGGGTATGCCAGCGTTGTTCGAAGTCGTTCATGATGGATTAAACTCGCTTTGCATGAGATGCCGGGCGATTTGGCGGAGTTTGTGGCGGGCGCGCATGGCGCGCATCTTGACCATGGGCCGGGTCCAACCCGTGATCTGGCTGATCTCCTGCGTGGAGCGTTCTTCCAGATCCAGCAGGGTGAGTACGAGACGATCCGGCGGCGACAAATGCGCCAACAGGCGCGTCACAACGGCCTTCGCGTCGATGGCATGTTCGGAGGGGGCTTCGGCCTGGCGGCTGAGCAGGAAATCCAACCACTCGGTTTCCCCCTCGTTGAGGTCTGACCAGCGCCACTCGGGACGGGAGCGTTCGGCACGCAGGGCATCCAGGCAGGTGCGCACGGTCAGGCGGGAGACCCAGTGTTCGAAAGGCACCCCCGAGCGCTCCTGGTAGGAGTCGAGGCGCTGGAAGATTTTCACAAAGACGTCCTGCATCAGATCCTCCTCGCTGTCCCGGCGCGGCAGGTGATTGCGGACGAGCCGACGCACCAGCGGATGCAGATGGCCGATAAGCCCGTTCGCCGAGGCGGAATCGCCAGAGCGCACGCGCTGGATGCAAGCCTGCACGTCGAACACGTCCTGCATCACATCGGCTGGGGATTATGGGGGACCATTGGCACACTGTGAGTTCAACGCAAATGCCCCGGCCCCGGTAACCAGGTTTCTCTCCGGGCTACTTCAATAGGCTCGCCAACGGGATGCGGAAGCAGGCATCGGTGCGGGACTTCTGCTTATCCTCGCCGCCCATGCAGTAGATGAAGTCGCCGCATTTCACCAAGGCGACCATGGCCTTGTAGGGCAGCGGTTTGGCGGGCGTGTAGGAATCCTTGG
>JAXMIV010000191.1:0-3295 GCA_034377045.1 Prosthecobacter sp.
CGAGCCGTAGCGGGCGTTGCCTTCCCACTTGGCGGGACGGTTCCAGGGCAGCGTGCTGTCGCTAACTTTCGGCGCCATACGTTCACGCCGCTTCGGCTGATCCGAGGCGCAAGAGACGAGACATTGCCCGACGATCAAACCCAACAGCGACAAACAAACGAAACGGGAGGCGGCATTCATAACCCACACAAATACGTCAGAAAACGCATCACTGGTAAAGATTTTCCAGAATCACGCGATCACCTGGCATGATGCTAAGACCCTGGGCCAGCGTCTCCGGTAGAATATTGGCGACCGTACGCGAGCCCTGCACCGAGATGATGTTGAGCTTGCCAACCGTTTGCGTGCCACGCGTCACCAACAGCTTGGTCGCTTCCGAGATGCCTTGCGCCTGGCCGGCGTCAATCACCACAAAACCCCAGTCGCGATTCACCGCCACAATGCGTGCCGTCAAGCTGTTGCGGTCAAAGGACTTCTTCCGGTCTTCGATCTTGCGAACGATTTCATCCAGCCCCTTGCGCGTTTCCACGACCTTCTGCTGCTCGGCGACAACTTCCTTCTTCTTCACTTCCGCCTCGGCGTTCTTCTCAGCAATGGCCTTCTTCATGGTGTTGATGTCTTCAACAAGGGTTTCGGGCTTCATGCCCACAGGCAGTTTGGCGAGCTGGATACGCAATTCGGCCAGCTTCTTGTTCTTGGACTCCAGTTCTTCCTGTACCCGCTTGGTCTCATTGTCCGCCTGGGCGATGCGCAGTTGCTGTGCCTTTTTCTTTTCCGATTCCACATCCACTTCCTGCTGAACACCGGCGATGCTGGCCTGTGCCTTCTTACTCTCTTCCGCCACCACGTTGGCGGCGTTCCGCTCCTTATCGACCTGCACGTTGGTCGCGATGGCGACATTACGAGCCTTTTTGAATTCCTCGCCATTGGTATAGGCGAAAAACGTCGCCACGAGAATTACCACGGCGCTGAGGATGAAAAGAACTTTGGTCATGGAGAGAAAACGGTAATCGGGATGAAGAAACAGGATAGCCTAACTCGCGGCTCGGCAGATCAGGGTTTGGCGGGAGCCGGGGCAAAGGGATCAGCCGTGCTGGGCTTAGCGGGTGTGCCTGCCGCTGGCGCACCAGCAGGAGGTGTTGCCGGCGCGGCCGGGGCACCGAAAGGATCACTCATGGCGGGAGCAGGAGCCGCAGGTGCGCCCGGCTTGGGCGCGGCCGGAGCCCCGAAAGGATCACCGCCCATCGCTGGAGCGGCGGCAGGCGCGGCCGCCGGGGCACCAAAAGGATCACCGCCCATCGCCGGAGCCGCAGGGGCAGCTCCTGGCGCACCTGCCGTCGGTGCGGCCCCAGGCGCGGTTGGGGTGGCCGTGGCATCCGCAGCAGGAGCCGTGGGGGGTTCCGGCTTGGCAGCGGACTGGTTCGCTGCCGCGACGACGACGTCACCGGCCTGAATGCGATTGCCGGTGGCCAGCGAACCGGGCACCAAATCCGCGATCGAGCGATTCTGTTCCACATTGCGCACCTTGAGCTTGGCGATCACATTTTGGCCGCGCTTGACCTCGAGATCCGCATTGGCGAAGACGCCGCCCGCGTTGCCCTTGCTCAAGATGGCGAAATCCCACTCGGGGAAATACTGGGACACACGGGCATTGAATGCCGTATCCACAATCCCGCGCCGCCCGCGGGCCTCAGCGTCACGGAGCGCAGCGATCTGTTTCGTCACTGATTCCAGTTCTGCTTTGGCCTGGGCGCCCAACTCGATCTGATGGGCTACCGCGCCTTCGGCTTCCAGTTGATCTTTCTTAAGCTTTTCCACCTGAGCCACAAGTTTTTCGATGTCACCAGAGTCCTTGATCTGCTTTTCCACGGAATCAACCTGCACGGTCACTTGCTCCAGATTGCCTTTGATGATCGCCAGGGCGGCTTCTTTTTCCGCGGCGTCGGTCGCCATTTTCACGGCGGCTTCCTTCACAGCGTCCCGATCCTTTTGCAGGGTCACGAGTTGGGCCTGCTTCTCTTTCAGCCCCGTTTCTAGCTCGCCTTTGCGCGCCTGGGCGGCCTTCAGGTTGCTTTCAGCATTTTTGCCACGCAACCTCTCGGCTTTGATATCGCTTTGGTATGCCCAGGCGAAGTAGGAGGCGGTGCCAAGGCAAATAATACAGAGAGCGGATAAAATCTTCCAGACCATGGTGTGTTGGGGAAATGAGAATTAGCCCGCAGTTCTACCGAATGCAGGAGTTTTCGACAAGAGCAATTTTCATTGGTGGCATTTTCATTTTCAAGCAACGCCGGGGATTGGCGATTGGCGCTTGTAAATGGTAC
The DNA here is from genome assembly GCA_034377045.1 of Prosthecobacter sp. GTDB lineage: Bacteria > Verrucomicrobiota > Verrucomicrobiia > Verrucomicrobiales > Verrucomicrobiaceae > Prosthecobacter. The sequence continues at coordinate 2,325 of JAXMIV010000191.1, forward strand.
GCCGCCATCTACTTTCTGGATGTCAGGGGCCGTAGATGTCCAGCTTGTGAACCCCGCCAGGTCCTGACGGAAGCAACGGCAGCATGCCTGTCCATGCTGCGGTTCCCTGACACTACTTTTTCCTGTTCAAATCACGGAAGAACCGGCACGCCCCATCGTTCGTGGGAAGATGAGCCCAAATACCACCCTCTTTCTGCTGGCCACAGCCCTGGCCGCCGCCTCCCTGCACGCCGCTGTCCCAGATGGCCCCCTACTGGCCGTCCCGGGCAAGGTGATTTATGAAAACGCGCTGGTCGCCAAGCCGGAAGAACCCTGGAAGGCGGCCAAGGGCAAATGGACCCCCTCCGAAGGAGCCCTCCGGGGCGCCGAGCTGCCGGAAGACAACCACGGCGCGGTACTGCGCATGACTGGCCCTGTGGCGGACAACGTCATCATTGAGTACCAGTTCAGATTCCTGGACGACGCAAAAACCACGTCCCTGTCGGTCAATGGAACCAAGGACCATGTCTGCCGCCTCCTCATGACGCCGAAGACCTTCACGGTCCAGAAAGATGACAATGACCACGAAGGACCGGACAAGGCCGTCGTCTTCAGCCGCCAGGCGGCCGACCTCGCCCCCGAAGTTTGGCACACGGTGCGCCTGGAGATCATCGGCGACCAAATGCTGGGCCAGTGCGACGACATGGTGGGATTTGGCGCCAACGAACTTATTACCAAGCCGAAGATGAACATGGGATTCACCGTCGGCGGCCAATCGGTGGAGTTCCGCGCCCTCAAGATCAGCGAAGCCACCCTGAATCCCAAGTGGGAGACGGTCAAAGCCTCCCTGCCAGCCGGCAAGCCCGCCCCTGCCCCAGCCGCCCCCAAAGGAAAAGGCAAAGGCGCTGCCAAAAAGAAGGCGGCAGCCGCCAACTAGGAGAAGGGGTTTCCAACCCCGCCCTTGTCCCCCACCCGCTGTATGTTCAAGCACA
>JAXMIV010000192.1:0-2962 GCA_034377045.1 Prosthecobacter sp.
AGTCTCGGCCACAGAGCGGACGATATCTGAATTGGGGCGGTGTTTGCCAGCCAGAAACAAAACGTCTTCGATGTCGCGCGCATCTCCGCGGGCGAGTTTTGAGGCAATGAGGTGCTCGATAGGGGGCCGATAAATTTCCAATCTGCCGATCCTGTCCAAGAGAACCGGCTCAAAAATACCCACTTGAGTCGGGCCAGGATCAATGATCTGAAGATAGGGCTTGCCCGGCTCCAGGCTGGTCTTGGGATCGAACAACATGCCTGTCGCTTCAACGGCGCGGCGAAGCTCTGCCCTGTCGTAGTCACTCGCTGGTCTCCAGACATCCAGATCACGAGATGTCCTGCCAGACATGCCGCCGAAAACACAGGCTACAGAACCGATCAAACAAAGCCGGATGGGAGGTCCATTGGATCCCAGGGCTCCAGCGATCTGCTCCAGCAGCGTGAGCCATTCGTCGCGATTCAGTTTTGCAGACACGATCAACAGGGTAGCTGACTCTGCCTAGCCATCAAGCTTGACCGCAACCATTGCCTACACCAAATCCGGCAGCGGATTGTCCGCGTCGCCGAAGTGGTCGGTTTTGACGCCCATGCGGTCCATCATGGCGAGGTGCAGGCGGCAAAGCTTGCGGTTAGGGTCTTTGCTGTAGTCGAAGTAACGGCCGCCGCGCAGGGTGCCACCGCCGCCGCCGGCGAGGATGACGGGGAGTTGGGTGGACTCGTGGGCGTTGCCGTCAAAGAGGCTGGAGGTCAGCATGATCATGCTGTTGTCGAGCAGGCTGCGTTCGCCTTCATTCGTGGCCTGCATCTTTTGCAGGGCCTCGGACCACACCTTGACCAGGTATTCGTTGCCCTTCTGGTACATCGCCAGGCGGGCGGGATCGTTGGCGTGGTGGGAGAGTTCGTGCTGACCGCCTTTGATGCCGCCGAGGAAACCGAAGTTCATCTGCGACAAGTCGTTGGTCAGCATGTTCGTCACCACGCGGGTGCGGTCCATTTGAAAGGCCAGCACCATGAGATCGAGCATCAGCTTCACGTGATCTTCCTGCTGTGCGGGAATGCCGGCGGCGGGGCGCTGCATCCAGGCTTTCTTGACGCTCGGCTGCCAGCCTTGCCCGGCCGTCTCCGCCTGGCTGAATTTGTCCGCGCGTTCGATGCGCTGCTCCAGTTCGCGGACGGAACTGAGGTACTCGTCGAGCTTTTGGCCATCGCGCCGGCTCAGGCGGGTGCGCAGGCTGCTGGCATCGCCCATGACGAGGTCGAGGACGCTCTTGTCACGCTGGCGCTTGCTGCCGTCGTCAAAGAGCTGATCAAAGGCCTGCTGCGGATAAATCTCCTTGGGCGCGGGGGTTGTTGGGCTGCTCCAGGAGAGGTAGGCGGAATAAATCGAGGTGTAGCCGCTGTCGGTGCTGTACTTCGGCCCTTCGGTGCCGATGGCGAGGCTGGCGACGGGTGTATCCTGACCCACCTTCGCGGCGACGATCTGGTCCATCGTCAGGCCCACTTCCACGTCCGTGGTGGTTTGCTTCACCTTCAGGCCCGAAAGGATGTTCATCTTCGGGTAGTGGCCGCCGGGGCCCTGCACCGTGGTGGGATTCCACAATCCCTTGAAAACCATGATCTTGTCCTTGATCGGCTCCAGCGGCTTCAGCGTTTGCAGAAACTCCATGCCGCCGGGCGTGTTGGTGGCGCCCCAATGATGCGGATTGACGCCGTTGCCAAAGAAACAGATGCCCATGCGGCGCGGCGCACCCGGCGTGCCTTTGACGATCGGGGCGCCGAAGGAAGAGATCGACTCCAGCCATGGCAGGCCGAGAGCCACTCCGGCTCCGCGCAGGAATTGACGACGTGAAAACGAGGAATGCATTCTTTGGGGGGACAGAGTACTACGCCGGAAAACGCAGGTTTTTGGCCAGAAATGCTGCAAATCCATCGCCTTTAGGGCAAACCGAAGGGTTTTCTCCCATCGCTGCCAGCCTCCCATCGCCTGTGCAATCTCCTTCACCAGACAAGTATTAAGGGTATGCCCACCGGCACCTGCTGACGCCGCCGAAGTGATCCCCCCCCGCACGAAGATCATTCGCACGGCCATCATGGAGCAGTTCACGCTTGTGGCAAGGTGACGACAAAGACGGGCCGGTGCGAGTGGGCGAGCACCGCCTGAACGGTCGAGCCTAGAAGGGCAATCCGAGCGCGGGAATGCCCGGTGGTCCCCATGCAGATGACATCGGCGCCAAAACGATCCGCGGCTTCGCAAATGCCAGCGGCGATGTCGTGATGCGGCAGAATTTCTGCGGTTGTCGTGACGCCCGTCGTGGCCAGGACGCGGGGTATCAAGGCGGTCAACCGTGCGTCAGCGTCCTTCAACGATTGCGCCATTGCAACGGTGTGATCAAGAAATGCCTCGGAGGCGATTGCCATGTCAAAGCCTGGAGAAGGTGAAAAGCAGACGTGCAGCAACCGCACCTCGCCGCCGGGTCCCACCAAACTGTAGGCGTGACGAATCGCATCGTTGCCGCAATCTGAAAAGTCGGTGGCCACAAGGGCGCGATGGATCGCGGGCACCTGCGCTGTCGGTGCATGGAAAGTGCCGGGTACACACAGCACGTTGGTCTCTGCATGGACAGCGATGGTATTTGGGAATGATGCCTTCAACATTTGGCGCCAGGCTGAACGCCGATGGGTTCCGATCACGATGAGGCCATTCCGTTGCTCTTTGGCCAACAGTAGAAGTTCATGCGCAGGGTGCCCTTGCGCCCCACGCACGTGTATCTTCACCGGCATCCCGCTAAGGGCCGGCGCATCACCAAGTATCGCGTGCAGACGGTCCCAAACATCTCGCTGAAAATCGAGCCTTGCGTCCTCCACCGTCACCTGATCCAGAGTTGAACTGATGTAGGCTGCGGCCACATCGACCTGGCCCAGGACGCTCAGATCCTTGACGAATGCGACGGCAGCATCCG
>JAXMIV010000193.1:0-4226 GCA_034377045.1 Prosthecobacter sp.
ATAGGCCGCCGGCAATCCGTCAGGATAGGTGGCCCTGAGGCGATCCCTGTGAAAGCTGACATGGCCCGTCTCGTCTTTGATGATCAGGGCGCACATGTCGGCTATGGGCTGATCGCCACAGTGCCGCCGAATCAGACGGTAATAGCCGGTGCTGACGATTTCAACCAGAAGCAGCACCAGCATTTCAAACTGAGCGTGAAAGGCGCGGCGGCAATGATTGAAAAGACGGAAAGCGAAAGTGTCGCTTACGAACTGCCCTTGCAGCCTCCGCACTGCGCAGCCCAAGAGGCGGGAATGCTCGGCTTCCTCCGCGAACCAAAGATCCACCACCTCCCGAAATTCAGCGTCTGAAGCTCGCAGGATATCGGCATCATGGGCGATCAGTCTGCAAGGCCCGCCACCGTCGCCCAACTGGTATTCCGCCAGCGATGCAGCCAGCGCGGCCTGTTTGGCGGGACCCATCGAGAAGGGAAGATCCCAGGAGGGTTCGGGGCGATTCATCCGGTTGCGTTTGAAGTAGGTGATCCATTTGATGCGGTTCATAGCAAGGTTAGGGTTAATTAATTAACTTTGTAGTACAAAGCTTTTAGCTTTGCAACACAAAGTTAATGCCATCTTCGAGAATCAGTCTGCCCTACGCCCAGCGCCTGATTCGGCTGTCCAATTGGAAGACCTGACCGCTGACATGACTCATGGTCTGCAGAAAGGCGATGAAACGCGCCACATCCTGGCACGTGTTCAGCCGGCCCAGCGCATGCGCCGAGAGAATCCGTTGCTGGCGTCCCGCATCCGCGAGCAATGGCCGCGTCATTTGGGTTTCCAAAAGGCCGGGGAGAATGCAATTGGCGCGGATGTCCCGCGATCCATATTCGACGGCGATGCTTTGTGTTAGGCCAATCAAGCCAGCCTTGGCGGCGGCGTAGTTGGCCTGGCCCGCCGGGCCGCTCAAGCCGCTGAACGACCCTATGTGTACGATGTGTCCACCGCGCTGCTTCGTCATGAGCTCCAGCGCTGCCTGAGAGCACAAAAAACCGCCGCGCAGATGCGTTTTCAAAACCGCATCGAAATCCGGCGCCTCCATGGTCAACATCATCGCATCCCGCAGGATGCCGGCATTATGCACCAGCAAGTCGAGGCGCTCCAACGAGCTGAAGAAGCTCTGAATCTGCGCTTTGTCATCGACATCCATCCGCGCATGCGACGGTGCATGCACCTGCCATCCCTGGCTTTCGAGTTCGCGGCGGATGGCTTGTGCCAAGTCGCCCGCGCCTCCGGAAATGAGGGCGACTGGCGTCATTTGACGGCGGGCGGCGACTGTGGAATCAGACCCTGCTGGCGCTTGGCTTCAGCCTCCAGGCGCGCCGCGGTCGCATAGGGATTCACCGGCATCAAAGTGGCTGGAATCGGCGCGCGGCGGAAGCTATCGCCAGGACCGTAATTGGCGGTCAGATACTGAATGATCGTCTTTTCGACCGCCGGGTCCAGCTTCCAGAGGCCACCCGATTTCTGCATCCATTCCAAGACAGCCGTCCAGGTGGACTCAGTGCCGCGTTGTTGTAGAAAGGTCTGCGGGGAATGGCAAATGATGCAGTGATTCCGCACAGTCTCCCAGTTCTCGGCCATCTTCATGCCGGTCACCGGATCGGAGGGCACCGCCTTGTTCGCCCCCTGCGCGGCGCCAATCAGACTAACAATAATCATGAAAAGAGAACGCATGACTCAGACCGCTTGCACGGCGATGCGGTGGCAACTGTTGTTCAGGTAGCCGTGGGGGTTCCATCCCGGCACCAGCATCGGCTGACTGCGGCCCTGGCTGTCCGTGGCTCGCGCCCAGATTTCGTAGTAGCCCTTTTTGGGAAAGTTCAATTCCGCCGTCCAGTGTTGCCAGGCAAAGCGATTCACCGGCTTGGTTAGGCTGGCCTTCTGCCAGGTGCTGCCAAAGTCCAGCGACACCTGTACTTCACTAACTTCGAAATCACCGGCCCAGGCATGGCCGCGGCACGCCAGCACCTGCCCTTGTGGATGACTGATGCCGGACTTCGGAAAGGTCACGATCGATTTCACCGGCATGGATCCAATGATGTCCATATCCCCTTCCGGCACCTCCGATCCCGGCGCCACCGGGTATCGCGGCATGCGGTACGATTGTCCCGTCATCTTCTCCCCGTCATGCACATGATCGCGAATGGCGATCTTCTTCAACCACTTGCCGCAGGTGGAACCTGCCCAGCCACCGAAGACGAGGCGCAGCGGGTGCCCGTTCTGCAAGGGGATATCCGCGCCGTTCATGGCGAAGGCGAGCAGCGACTCATTCTCCAGGGCCTTGCTCATGGGCGCACCCCGCGAGATTGTCGACTTCTTCACATCACCGGAGAGATGCACATCCGCGCCGTAGTAGCCGATGTAGACCGCGTTGGATTTGATGCCGCAATGTTCCAGCACATCGCGCAGCCGCACTCCGGTCCATTGCGGACAGCCAACGCCACCCACCGTCCATTGCGTTCCGGTCGCGGGCGGATTGTATTCACTACGCCCATTGCCCGCGCACTCCAGCACCATTTGCACAGTTTGATGTTGGAATTTCTCCTTCAACTCTTTGAGCGTCAGAGTGGCCGGCCTCTCGCAGCTTTCGCCTGCGATTTCCAAAGTCCATGTGTCGGGATTCAAAGACTCCGGCGCCGGTGCATGGCCATTGTTGCGCACAAACAGATGCTTTGCCGGCGTCACCGCCTCATCGAGAAGATGCGCGGGCGTCTCCGCGACGATCGGCCGGTCATTGAGCAATGTCAGCGCTTCTTTGCCAGGAATCTTAAAAGGTTCTGTTCCCTCGGCCAAGGCCACTGGGATCAGTCCCGCTGGCATTCTGTCTCCGAAGACGATCTCCGCCCCGACGGCCGCCGAGAGAGATGCCAGACCGAGGCGGTTGAGAAATCCACGGCGATTCAGCGGACTCTGGCCACTCATCGCGTAAGAGTGCAATCCGGACTGGGTTTTGGAAAGAGTTGGGGACGACATCATCTCAAATGAAAACGCTGCGTTGCGCCGAACCTTTGCGGGCATCACTCCGGCTTGTCCGGAGGCGCTGGCAACGCCCGCGGCACATCGGCCGGCGCCTGGGCCTTGGCGGTGAACGATTCAAACACCAGCACTCCCTTCAAGGCGTCCACCGCGCGCTCGAGTTGCTTGTCCCCCAGGTTCGCCAATTCGATGGCCGCCGCTTCACCCGTGCCATGATTGTTGCGCCACCGGCCGATGCGCAATTCCTCCTCCGCGGTGAGCACTGACACAATGTTTGGCTCAACACCGTGTTCGTGAATCGTGCGGTGGCTGGGCGTGTAGTACTTGGCCGTGGTCAGCCGCATGGCTGCGCCGTTCTTCATCGGCAGAATGCTTTGCACGGAACCTTTGCCAAAACTTGTGGTGCCGACGACGATGGCGCGCTTCAGATCCTGCAGCGCGCCGGCGGTGATTTCCGCCGCACTGGCGCTCGCGTGATTGATCAGCACCGCCACCGGATAACGCCGCGGTCTCTTGCCGTCCCGGCCGGGGGTGCGGTAGGGCGGGGGATTGGGCGCGGTGGAGCGGCCCTCGGTGGTGACCACCACCGTGCTTTCCGGCAGGAATTCGCCAACCACCGCCACGGCGCTGTCCAAAAGCCCGCCCGGATTATTGCGCAGGTCCAGTACGAAGGCCTGCACGCCCTGCCGCTCCAGATCGTCCAGGGCCGTGCTCAGATCCCTGGCGGTGGCTTGGGTAAACTGGGAGATTCGAGCGTAACCAATTTTATAATCAGACGCCAGTTTCGGTGCCAGCAGCATGGCATCATGCAGCGAAGTTTCACTGAGCGTTTCCCGCACCATGGTGAATTCCAGGAACTGCCGCGTGCCCGGACGCCGCACGGTCAGTTTCAGGGATTCGCCCGCCTTGCCTTGCAGGAGTTGGATGGCTTCAGCGACGCCGACATTGTCGGTCAGCACCTCGTTGATGCGCACCATTTGATCACCCGCCAGCACCCCGGCGCGTCCCGCCGGGCCGTCGTCGCGCACCGTGATGATGCTCAGCGTTCCCTCGCGCAGCGCCACGGTGATGCCCACCCCTTCCGAGGTATCGCTCTGCTCCCGCCGCATGTCTTCAAACAGGCTGCGGCCCATGTATTCACAGTGCGGATCCAGGCGGCGCAGCATCCCTTCCAGCGCCCCTTCCACCAGTTCTTCATAGGTGATCTT
>JAXMIV010000194.1:0-3900 GCA_034377045.1 Prosthecobacter sp.
ACACCGGCGATCATGCCGCTTTCAATGAGGGACTCCATGATGCGGCCACCAGTGCCGGTGGCGGCGAAGACGAGGACTTCATAACCCGCGTCTTCGAGAATCTGTTTGGCGGCGTTGACGCAGTCGGTGGTGTTGCCAAACATGGAGGCGCAGATGAGCGGCTTGTCGACGCCGGTGACCGGTTCCATTTCGACCATGCCGCAGATGGCGCCGGCAGCGCGGGCGAGGAGCACGCGCGAGAGCCGGTTGAGGCCTGAGATATCGACGATGCTCGGGATCATGACGATGTCCTTGGTGCCGACATAGGGGGCGATATTGCCGGCGGCGAGGGTGGAGACCATGACCTTGGGAAAACCGATGGGCAGGGCGCGCATGGCGGTGGTGCTGATGGCGGTGCCGCCACCGCCGCCCAGCGAGATGACGCCTTGAATCGTGCCGGCGGTGGCAAGGTCCCCCAACAACTTGGCGGCCGCGGCGGCCATGGCGGTGACGGCTTCGCCGCGATCGCTACGGGCCAGCATGGCGGGCAGATCCAGGGCGCCGACGGCGGCCACCTGTTCGCGGGAGAGGTCGGGCTCGACGGTGGGTGGCGCGCCGGTGCCGGTATCGATCAGCAGGGTCTTGTGACCGCGGCCGCGGATCAGTTCCGCGACGTAGGCGTGCTCGGGGCCTTTGGTATCGAGGGTGCCGAGGACAGCGATGGTGGGCATGGCATGACCACTAGGCGGCAGGGGCGGGGGCCGTCAAGGGAGGTGTGAGGCGTGATTTGCGCTTGAGCATGCGGCCAGCCTTCCCACACTGAGCGTTCCCACATCATGCTGCAATTTCGACTGCTCGGTTTTCCTGTGTTCATTCATTGGACGTTTTGGGTGGTGGTGGCTCTGCTGGGAGGTGCCACCACCGCCGACACGCCCTTTGAGATGCAAAGGCTGGTGGGCTGGATGCTGGTGGCCCTGGTGTCGCTGCTGATTCATGAATTGGGACACGCTCTGACCATGCGCCGGTTTGGCGATCCGAGGGTGATCATTACTCTGCATTCCTTTGGTGGTCTGGCGGTGGGCAGCCGCAGGTTGAGCAGGAAGCAAGACATCCTGGTGAGCGCGGCGGGGCCTTTCGTGCAGATCGCGGTGGGGGTGGCATTGCTGGCGCTTCTCAAGGTCTGGAGGGCGGAGTCCTGGTGGGTGAACTACGTTTTGCAGCAGTTTGTTTTCATCAGCATCGTTTGGGCGGTCCTGAATCTGCTGCCGATTGTTCCGCTGGACGGCGGGCGGATTTCGCTGGCCATGTTTGGGCCGCGGCGGGAGAAAGTGGCGCTGGTGCTCAGTCTCGTCTGCGCTGTCGCTGTGGGAATTTATGCTTACGTGTCGGAGTTCTATTTTTCCCTCGTTATTCTGGGCATGCTGGCCTTCAACAATTGGAAACGCATGAAAGGCCAGCCTGAGAACCCTTGGATGGGAACACACTGATTGTATCGCCGTCAAATCTGCCCATTTTCTAAATTATGTCCGCCCTCGACGATCTTCTGACCTGTCTGCGCTTTCCCAGCGTTTCTACCGATTCCACCCGCACGGCCGATGTGCGCGCCTGTGCCGACTGGCTCCTGGCGAAGCTTCAGGGCATGGGCTTGAACGCGGCCTTGCATGAGACTCCGGGACATCCGGTGATTGTGGCCAAGAACAAGCACATAACCGGGCGGCGCACGGTGCTGCTGTATGGCCACTACGATGTGCAACCGGTGGAGCCCGTGGCGGAGTGGTTGTCACCGCCCTTTGAGCCAACGATTCGCGACGGACGAATCTATTGCCGTGGCGCGACGGACAACAAGGGGCAGCTCATCGCCCATGTTTCCGGATTGGCGAAGACTTTGGCAGAGGACGGTGATCTGCCGGTGAACCTGACGATCCTTTTCGAAGGTGAGGAAGAGATTGGCAGCCCGAATTTGAAGCCGTTCCTGATGGCGCATCGGGAGGAATTGAAATGTGATGTGGTGGCCATCTCCGATACGGGGATGGTGGCGCCGGGCGTCGGCACTTTCACCTATGGGCTGCGTGGCATCGCCTGCATGGAGGTGCGCGTGCATGGGCCGGCGATTGATCTGCATTCCGGGATCTTCGGCGGCGCGGTGGCCAATCCGGTGACGATGGTGGCGCGGCTGACGGCGTCACTGCATGATGCGAAAGGGCGGGTACTGATTCCCGGATTTTATGACGCGGTGAAGCCTTTGCAGCCTTGGGAGCGCGAGGCGTGGAATTCGCTTGGCGATGGTGATGCGGAGATGCTGACTCTCACGGGCGTGCCGGCTCTCTTTGGTGAAGCCGGCTTCACCGAGCGTGAGCGGCGCTGGGCGCGGCCGACGGCGGAAGTGAACGGCATTGGCGGCGGTTATCAGGGGGAAGGTTCCAAGACGGTGATTGCGCGTGAAGCTTTTGTGAAGCTTTCATTCCGGCTCGTCCCGGACCAGGATCCGGAGGGCATTCTCGACTTGGCGGCTGAGTACCTGAAGGCGCAGGCCATCGAGGCGGTGCGGGTTGAGATCGTGCGCGGGCACACCGGCCAGGCTTATCTGATGGATCCACACTCGACGTTAGGCCAGGCGGCACAACGGGCGCTGCGGAAGACCTTTGGCGGCCAGGTGGCACTGATTCGTGAGGGCGGGAGCATTCCGATTGTGCAGGCTTTCAAGGAAGTTTTGGGGGCTGATACCCTGCTTCTGGGTTTGGCGCTGCCAGACTGCCAGGCGCATGCGCCGAATGAGAATTTTCCGATTGAAAATTTCGAAGCAGGGATCAGGCTCAATCAGGCGCTGCTGACCGAATTGGCGGTATGAAGTGACTTTTTTGGCAGAAAATTCCTCACTAATGGGAGTGTAACTAGAACAGTTTTGGTTTACCAAAGTGAGCATAGTCCCTAGAACGGGCACAAAAAAGGTGGCAAGAAACCTGCTTGAGGGGCGTGCATCCTGGTACAACATGTGCCGTTCAACCTACCCCCCTCCCATGAAAGAAACTCTCTATCTTAGCCGCTCCTTTGTCGAATTTGGTCCCTTCTCCGTCACGGAGATGCAGGATTTCCACAAGCGTGGCCTGCTCAAGGATTCCGATTATGTCAGTTCTGATGCCGCCGGCGCCTGGCTGCATGTCAATGAGTGGGCTGCCACTCTGAAGGCCCCTGCGGCATTGAAGGCCGCAACGAAGCCCGCGCCAGCAGCTCCCAAGGCGAAGATCGCACCGGCTCCCGCGAAGAAGGCGCCTGCGAAAAAGGCCGCCAAGAAAGCCTAACCAGGGATTCTTCACACCTGCGGGAAGGAAAGGCGGGCGGTCTTACTTTTGCCTGGCTTCGTAGCCGAGCAGGGGCTTGCCTGCGTCATCCAACTTGCCACAGGCCCATAGGAGGCCGCGCGCCACGAGGTCCAGAAATACGGGATCACTCATGGTGGAGTTGTTGTGTCCCATGGTTGTGCCGAAGATCTTGCCTTTGCCATAAGTATTGACCCAGACGAGCACGTGGTCCTTTTGGGTATCTTCACCAAAGGCCTGCGCCAGGGGCACGAAGTTTTCCCAAAGCTTTTCGTTCTTGTAGAGCTCATCTTTGGCATCGAGCCACTCCATCGGAAAGCCCTTCATCACGGGATGTTCGGGCTTGAGGTTCTTCACGTGCAAGTCGCGATTTTTTTCGTGGCTCATGGAGGTCTGGCCAATGCACTTGCGCCATTCATCGGTCTGCGCGGCGCGATAACTGTGGGTCGAGCAATGCAGCATGACGCCGGGGACGCCGTCGTGATGTGCCTTGGCGATGCGTTCGACGAAGGCAACGTCAGTGACGGCGCCAAAGCACTCGTTGTGAATGACGACGTCGTAGCCTTTGGCCCAGTCGTCCTTTTGATAGATGCTGATCATGAGG